>JBOFSC010000755.1:0-7586 GCA_051651345.1 Enterobacteriaceae bacterium | reverse complement strand
CGCGTATTCATCACCAGTGGTTGCCGGATGAAATCCGTATCGAGAAGGGACTCAGTGTGGATACTCAGCGTCTGTTGCAGAAGAAAGGACATAAGGTGGTGGTTAAGCCAGTGATGGGCAGCACGCAGAGCATTATGATCGGGCCGGATGATACCCTGTATGGGGCTTCCGATCCGCGCAGCAGTGGTGCACTGACCGCAGGGTATTGATGGTAGTGGGCGTTGTGTCCTTGTATAGTGTCCTCGGATTGCGTCCTCAGGTCACAATGCCATCCACTGACGTAAATTGTCCAGCATCGACATACAGCTGTCGAGCTGGGCAATAGCGACGTACTCATCCGGTTTATGGGCTTGCTCAATGCTGCCCGGTCCACAGATTAAGGTGGCTATTCCGGCCTGATCAAACAGCCCACCCTCAGTGCCAAAAGCAACGGTTGACCAGGTATGACCGCCACTCCACTGTAACAGCCAGGCAGCAAAATCCGACTGTACCTCCGTTAATAATCCGGAGTACTGACTTAATGGCTGAAAGGTGATGGCGCTGTTTGCCGAGATGGCCTGCATGGCTGGCAGCAGTTCATGCTCCGCAAATTGTCTGAGATCGTCAATAACAGCCTCTGGGGACAGTTGCGGCAGATGACGAATCTCAAAGTCGAACTGACAGGTTTGCGGCACAATATTGAGCGCAGTCCCGCCCTGAATAGTGCCCACCTGAAGTGTGCTGTAAGGCGGCGTAAAACGATTATCCTGTGTTGCCCCCAGGCGATGTTGTTGGGTATTCAGGTAATGAATCAGGCGCGCGGCATACTCTATGGCATTGACCCCTTCCGGCGCATAGGCGGAGTGACAGGGGTGTCCATGTACCGTGCAACGCATCGCCAGTTTGCCTTTATGACCGTACACCGGTTGCATGGAGGTGGGCTCGCCAACAATGCACATGGCGGGTTTTTCTCTGCAGGCATTGAGATGTTCTACCAGGCTGCGCACCCCGAGACAGCCTACCTCTTCATCATAGGAGAACGCCAGATGGAGCGGTATCCGTAGCGGTTGTGCCATAAATTGGGGCACAGAAGCCAGGACGCAGGCCAGAAAGCCTTTCATATCGGCACTGCCGCGCCCATAGTAGCGATCCTGTTGCTGGGTGAGCTCAAAGGGCGGTACTGACCAGGCTTGTCCGGTGACGGGCACCACATCGGTATGACCGGACAGCATCACACCGCCATCACCAGCAGGACCAATACGGGCGTAGAGATTCGCTTTGTTTTTGCCGTCATCGTAAAACAGCTGTGACGCTATGCCAAATGTAGTCAGATAATCCTGAATGGTGTGAATTAATTCCAGATTGGATAGATGGCTGGTGGTATCGAACGCCAGCAATTTAGCCAGAATAGAGCGAACCTGATCACTCATCGCCGGGAACGCCATAGCGGGGTGCCTCCCTGGGATCGATGGCCCGGGTAATATAAGCCTGCATCTGCGGTTCATAAGCTTGCCAGAGGGCGGTTAACTGCCCGATAGGATCTTGTTCTGCCCAGTCTACGCGCAGGTCCACAATGGGCCAAACGTGCTCAGCGACTACCTTAAGAGCGGCAGAGTGCACCGGACCGGCTTCTCCACCCTGGGTGATGGCGGCCTGCAGCGCATGTAACAGACGCCAGGCAAGGGGGCCGGAATCTGCCTGGAAAGCCTCCACCATGGCGCTAATCACACTCTGATCAGCCAGTAAATTTCCGGCGGCCACACTCTCTCTGCCCTGTATAGCCCGGGTAATACCCAATGAATGCTCACCGCTGAACAAGGCGGTCTCCCCCTTGTGATTTATCACTATCACCTGACGATATGTGCTGAAAGGGTCCTGATCCAGAGCCGTTAGCAGCGCCTTTGCAGAGGTGAATCCCTGTGCCAGATGATGCAGAATATCCGCCCCGAGGCGGGGCAGGGTAATATTCTGGCTGGAGATGGCGCCCACACCGGCCTGTAACCATGGGCAGCGGGCACCCACCGCGATACTGGATGAGCTGATGGCCACGCCAAGTTGCCCGGTTTTGGGGCAACGACCCGCAATAGAAAATGTCATCTTGTTGCCTCCTTGTGGTGGTCTTCAGGAATCACCGCAATAATATCAATTTCCATCAGCCATTCCGGCTGGGCCAACCCGGAAACCACCAACCCGGTGGAGATGGGAAAAACGCCTTTCAGCCATTTCCCCACCTCCTGATAGACTGCTTCACGATAGCGCGGATCGGTAATATAAGTGGTGGTTTTAACAATATGGCTAAGATCGCTGCCTGCTTCTTTCAGCAACTGTTGCACATTTTTCATCGCCTGTTCCGCCTGAGCTCTGGGATCCCCCAGTCCTACTAAATTGCCGGCAAAGTCAGTGCCCACCTGGCCGCGTACATAAACGGTATTGCCAGCCCGTACCGCCTGACACAGGTCATTATCCAGGGATTGATTGGGGTAGGTCTCTTTGGTGTTGAACATACGAATACGGGTATGGGTGACAGGTTTCACTGGCAACTCCTTCCGGGTAAGTTCTGTTTATCATGTAAACATCATGTAAAAAAAAAGGCGTGAGCGAAACGATATTTTTTATGGTCAGAAGTTAGTTTAATACTATTTTACCCATTGGAGACTATTTCCTAGTATCGGCCTTTATCCCCATCCCTGTTTAAGGTACCTCATTATGACAACAGAAAAAATCGATATCCTGGTTGTCGGAGCGGGTCAGGCCGGTATTGCCATGAGCGAACATCTGACCAGACTCGGGCTTCCCCATGTGGTGTTGGAAAAAAGAGCCGTTGCAGAGGCCTGGCGTAGCGAACGTTGGGATTCTCTGGTGACCAATGGTCCGGCCTGGCATGATCGTTTCCCGGGTATGACCTACCCCGGCGTGGAGCCGGAAGGGTTTGTGGCCAAAGAGCAGGTGGCCGACTATCTGGCGGCCTATGCAGAGAAGTTTGCCGGGCCCATTCGCACCGGGGTGGAAGTGATAAAGGTGCAACGTCAACAGGGTCGGCCTGGTTTTCGGGTGCAGACTTCACAGGGTGTGATGGAGGTGAGATATCTTGTTGCTGCCACAGGTCCTTTTCAGAAACCGGCGATTCCGGCGATTGCCCCTGAGGATGAGTCACTCAAGCAGATACACTCTTCCGAGTATCATAATCCGCAGCAGTTACCCCAGGGAGCCGTTCTGGTGGTCGGTGCGGGCTCTTCCGGCGTACAGATCGCAGATGAATTGCGCCGGGCGGGCAGAGAAGTCTATCTCTCTGTGGGGGCCCATGACCGGCCTCCCCGCGCTTATCGCCAGCGGGATTTCTGCTGGTGGCTGGGGGTGCTGGGCTTATGGGATCAAACGGAGACTCAGCCGGGCAGAGAGCATGTCACCATTGCGGTCAGTGGCGTTGATGGCGGACACACCGTGGATTTTAGGGCCCTGGGCCAAGAAGGGATCAAACTGGTGGGGATGACCCAGGCATTTCATCATGGCGTGGTGACTTTTGCCGCAGATCTGCAGAAAAATATTGAGGAGGGGGACAGAAACTATCTGGCGCTGCTGGATGCGGCGGATGACTATATCGCTCGTAATGGTTTGGATTTACCTGAAGAGCCAGGGGCTCGCCAGCAACATCCTGATCCTGACTGTATCACCCAGCCTATTTTGCAACTGAATCTGGCGCAAGCCGGAGTGACCTCCATTATCTGGGCGACGGGGTTTGGGGTGGATTATCGCTGGCTGGAGGTGGATGCTTTTGATGACCAGGGGAAACCGAAACACCAGAGGGGTGTCTCCAGGGAGCCAGGGGTCTATTTTTTGGGGTTACCCTGGCTGTCACGCC
Source organism: Enterobacteriaceae bacterium (assembly GCA_051651345.1). Classification (GTDB taxonomy): domain Bacteria; phylum Pseudomonadota; class Gammaproteobacteria; order Enterobacterales; family JBOFSC01; genus JBOFSC01. Next base: position 3,748 of record JBOFSC010000755.1, on the reverse strand, counting down.
GTGGCTCCACCTTTATCTGGGGAGTGTGGCACGATGCCAAATATATTGCTGACCATATCGCCACACAACGCAATTATCTTGAGTGGAAGCCAGGGGGGGAATGACGGGTGGGTGTGGCTCCTCCCCTTGCCAGGGCATAGGTATCTACACATCTTTGTGATGGGGGAGGGGCTCCTAAATTCCCCTCCACGGAGGGGAATTAACCAGTTCCCCTTTTTGTGTAGATACCTATGTTGCCAGGGGCGGGAGTTGAACCCTCTTCTTGTGCTGTGTACACCTTTCGCGCCACAGACTCTCGATGCCTGTTGTTACACCTCACATCACCCCCGCCTCACGGGCAGTCCTGTCCACCGCACGCCGGGTTTTTTCGATCAGTTCATCCACCTCGCTACGGGTGGCGACCAGCGCCGGAGCCATAATCATCCGGCCCAGGGTTGAGCGGATAATCACACCTTCGTCAAACCCATAAGAACGACATTGCCAGGCCAGTTTCTCTTCATTATCAAAACGCTTTCGGCTGTTTTTGTCGGCGCAAAATTGCAGGGCAGCCACCATACCTGCCCCCTGAATCTCGCCAATCAGGGGATGAGAAGAGAAAACCTCACGCAGGCTCTGTTGTAAATAGGGGCCAATCTCCTTCCGGACCCTGGAGATAACCCCCTCATCACGCAACGCGATCAGATTAGCGCGCGCCACAGCCGCCGCCACCGGGTGACCCGCATAGGTTAAGCCATGGGCGAAGACACCGCCCTGTTCTACCAGCACGTCGGCTATCTGCTTTGAGAGAACCACGCCCCCCATTGGGATGTAACCAGAGGTCAGGCCCTTGGCAATGGAGAGAGTATCCGGTTCAAAAGCAAAATGCTGGTGGGCAAACCACTCCCCCGTGCGCCCAAAGCCGCCGATGACTTCATCCGCACACAGCAACACGTTATATTGGCGACAAATACGCTGAATCTCAGGCCAGTAACTTTCAGGTGGAAAGATCATGCCCCCCGCCCCCTGAAAAGGTTCCGCCACGAATGCCGCCACCTTATCCGCCCCCACCTGCAAAATCGTCTCCTCCAGTTGCCGTGCGCAGCGAAGACCAAACTCTTCAGGTGTGAGCTGACCGCCATGGGCGAACCAGTAGGGTTCATCGATATGGACAAAATCGGGCAGCATTCCCCCCATCTCATGCATAAATTTCATCCCTCCCAGAGCCGTACTGGCGAGGGTGGAACCGTGATAGCCGTTCCAGCGACCGATCATGATCCTTTTTTGCGGTTGACCGAGGATCTGCCAATAGCGACGTACGATGCGGATCAGCGCTTCATTAGCTTCAGAGCCTGAGTTGGTATAGACAGCGTGACTGTAAAAATCGGGCAATAGACTGAACAGGGTTTCAGACAGCTCCACCACCGCCGGATGGGTCGTGTGAAAAAACATATTGTAGTAGGGCAAGGTGGCCATCTGCTGGTTGGCGGCGGCGAGCAGGTCACGGCGACCATACCCGAGCTGGGTACACCACAAACCAGACATCCCGTCCAGATAACGCTTACCATCACTGTCCCAAACATGAAGACCTTCCCCCCGGACGATCACCAGAGCTCCTTCGGCATTCAGCGCTTTCTGATCCAGGAAAGCATGAATATGGTGGGCCGCATCCCGGCTCTGGTAATCGGCGGTCGTGCGCAGACTTTGCAGTAATGTATTCATAAAAAATCTCCTTTTAATCTGTTTAACACAGATATTGGCAAAGTTAATGTGTGTCCGCTGCGATAGCCCATTCGATGGGCTCGGGTTTAAACAGCGGCTTACGCATAATGAATTTGATCCAGATAATGGCGACCAGGGAGATCAAGCCCAGCACCGCACCTGCCGTCATAAAAATGGTGAGAGATTGTTCGGCATCGGGAGCAACATGGACAATGGCATAGATCATACCTGCGATGCCAAATAGCTGCGGTACAGGGTAGAAAGGGGTACGAAACGGGCGAGCCATATGGGGATAGCGCCTGCGCAGCACAATAACATTGATATGGGCGATGATATAAGCCAGCAACCAGGCAATAGCGGCGGAGCTTAACAGCAGACTGATGGAGTTCTCTCCAATCAGCAGGATCGGCAACCCGGTGATACCCGCAATAAATAGCACCGCAGGCCAGGGAACTCTTGCCTTTTTACTGTGAATTTTAAATACCGGGAAAGCCTGTCCATTTTCAGCCATCCCACTTAACATCCTGGGGATAGTGGCAAGAGAGGAGTTCAGGGTGCTACAGGTGGCTGTAATGGCCGCCACCACCAGCAAAAACTGTCCCGCCTCACCGAACACTTTGGTGGCATAGAGATAGTGCGGTAAGGGATTTTCCACTAACGCTGCGCGGGGCAGAACCAGTAAGGCCCCCACTGAGTACAAGGCGATGGTGATAAAAATAACCGTGACGCCAATCAGCATCGCCCGGGGGATATCCCGTGCAGGTTGACGCGCCTCCTCCACCAACGGGCAGACAAACTCCGCACCGACAAAGCCCCAAATCGCCATGGCAGACAGGGCCAATAGACCCAGGCCGATCCCTTGAACATCTGAAGTCAGCAGGGTAGAAACCGGTTGCGCCTGTTCGCTGCTGATGGCGTTGAGACCGAGCAAGAGCAGTACGATCACCATCACCACGGCCAGTAGCGTCTGCAGCCGGGCAAAGATATCGATATTGAACAGATTTAACACGGTAAACAGGCCCAGCACGGCAAAAGCGATGCTCAGAGGTGGCAGGTTGTTGGGATAGACCATATTAACAATCAGATCCAACAGCAGCACTTCAGCCGAGAGGGCAAACATGGCAACCACAATATAGCCGGAAAAGGTGGCCAGAATCGCCGGAAAGTGACCGATAGTCACTTCAGTATAGGTACTCAAGCTGCCCGCCCTGGGGATCATCAACGCCAGTTCGGAAAAAGAGCAGGCGTAACTGAGCGCCATCAGCCAGGCGAGGGTCAGGGGAATCAGAAATCCGATCCCCGCGATACCTGCGCCATGTAACATCAGCACCATAACGCCCTGTGATACCACCAGTCCGACAGAGACAGCCAGCAACGACACCAGGCCAAGGACTTTTATTTTTTTGCCCACCGTCGTCACTGAGGTTGTGATCAGGATGGCGTCATCTGCTTTTTGCGTCATACGATTACTCCTTCAAAGTGATGCCCTCTAACGCCATTGAAACCAGGTAGTTTTAAGTTGGGTATATTTATCCAGGGCGTGCAGGGAGAGGTCACGGCCAAAGCCAGACTGTTTGCCGCCACCAAAGGGGACGGAGACATCCAGTGCATCGACGGTATTGACGGAAACGGTTCCGGCACGCAACAGTGCGGCGACACGGTGGGCCTGATGCAGGTCATCGCTCCACACGGAGGCTGCCAGGCCGTAGATACTGTCGTTGGCCAGTTGAATGGCTTCCTCTTCGCTGTCAAAGGGGGTAACAGCCAGCACCGGGCCAAACACCTCTTCACGGGCTAACCTCATATGGGGCTGTACTTCGGTAAAGATGGTGGGTTGGATATAGTTATCCGAGTGATTGATGGTGATGCGCTTCCCACCTTGTATCAGCCGGGCACCCTCCTGAAGCGCTGTTTCAATATGGCCCATCACCCGCCGGGTATGGTTTGAGTCGACCAGCGCACCGAGGGTGGTGGCAGGATTAAGGGGATCGCCGGACTGCCAGTGTTGACTGGCGATAAGCAATTGATTGAGAAACTCTGCATAGACAGG
>JBOFSC010000754.1:0-8408 GCA_051651345.1 Enterobacteriaceae bacterium | reverse complement strand
TACTACTTCTCCTCCGGCGGGGTGATCGGCAGTCTGTTGATCAGCTCCATGCATCCCTGGTTTAGTAACCTGAGTGCGACTTTATTACTGCTGTGCGTCTGGGCTGCGGGAATGACCCTGTTTACCGGCTGGTCCTGGTTGACCATAGCGGAAAAGATCGGTGCACTGGTACTCAATACCCTCACCTTGTTCACCAACCATTCACGTCAAAGCGCAGAGGAAAATCTGCACCAGCAGGAAGAGGAGCAGAGTGAACCGCCGCAGGAAGCCCTCCTGCTAAACCCACCCATTGGCGAGCTGGAACAGGAGGATCCACATGATCCCCTGTTTGCTCCTTCTTCTCTGCTTGATGTAGAAGTGGAAGAGGAACCGCCGCAACATCGGGTAATAATATCGACCCAGCAAGCACCAACAGAGCCGACAATCGAACCTGGCTGGAGTGCTGAAGAAGAGAGCATCGAGAGTACACCACAAATCGAAAGCGATGATGATGACCTGGAGGCGCGTCTGCGTCAGGAGTATCAGGCAAAAATGGAGGCACAGGAGCAGGCCAGAATGGCGCTGGCTGCCCGCAGGGCGGAGAGTCTGGCAACCGAGGCAGAAAACGAGGAAGCGGCTCTGGAGCAGGAGCGTTTGCGCCAGGAGTTTGCCCGACAGCAGCAAACCAGATACGCCTCCGCAGAATCGGAAACAATGACCGTGACCGATGAACTGGAATCCGAGCCAGAGCATAGCGTCTTTAAACCTGTGCCAACCGTACAGGAGAGTTTGATTCACCCCTTCCTGATGCGCGATGATCATCAGCAACTGCCAACACCGACGACGCCTTTGCCGACGCTGGATCTACTGACGCAGCCGCCAGCCCGTGAGCGGCCGGTACAGGTGGAAGAGCTGGAGCAAATCGCCCATCTGATCGAAGCCCGCCTGGCCGATTTTCGGGTTAAGGCGAAGGTTGTCGCTATTTCTCCGGGACCGGTGGTAACACTTTTTGAACTGGATCTGGCGCCGGGAGTTAAAGCTGCGCGCATCTCCAATCTGTCACGGGATTTAGCCCGCTCCCTGTCTGCGGTGGCGGTGCGTATTGTTGAGGTGATCCCTGGTAAACCCTACGTAGGTCTGGAGCTGCCCAATAAGAAACGGGAGACAGTCTATATTCGGGAAGTACTGGATTGCGAGCGTTTCCGTGATATGCATTCGCCGCTGGGTGTGGTGCTGGGTAAGGATATCAGCGGTCATCCGGTGGTGGCGGATCTGGCTAAAATGCCCCATTTGCTGGTGGCAGGGACCACGGGCTCAGGTAAGTCCGTCGGCGTCAATGCCATGATCATCAGTATTCTCTACAAAGCGACACCGGATCAGGTGAAATTTATTATGATCGATCCCAAAATGCTGGAGTTATCGGTCTATGAAGGCATTCCGCATCTGCTGACAGAAGTGGTCACAGATATGAAAGATGCCGCCAATGCCCTGCGTTGGTGTGTTAACGAAATGGAGCGACGCTACAAACTGATGTCGGCTCTGGGCGTGCGTAATATTGCCGGTTATAACGAAAAAATTGATGCCGCCGCAGAGATGGAGCGCCCTATTCCTGATCCGTTGTGGAAGCCAGGCGACAGTATGCAAAGCGAGATCCCGAGCCTGGAAAAACTGGCCTACATTGTGGTGATGGTGGATGAATTTGCCGATTTGATCATGGCTGTGGGTAAAAAAGTTGAGGAGTTGATTGCCCGTCTGGCACAGAAAGCCAGGGCGGCCGGAATTCATTTAGTGCTGGCAACCCAGCGTCCGTCCGTGGATGTGATTACCGGGTTGATTAAAGCCAACGTGCCGACCCGTATTGCTTTTACGGTTTCCAGCAAGATCGATTCCCGCACCATCCTCGATCAGGGGGGAGCAGAATCTCTGCTGGGAATGGGTGATATGCTCTATTTACCGCCCAACTCCTCACTACCGGTACGGGTGCACGGGGCTTTTGTGCGGGATCAGGAAGTGCATGCAGTGGTTCAGGACTGGAAAGCACGGGGCCGACCACAGTATATTGACAATATCCTCTCCGCCGGTGAAGAGGGAGAAGGTGAAGGTTTTGATGCTGACGAAGAGTTAGATCCGCTGTTTGATCAGGCGGTCAGTTTTGTGGTGGAAAAACGCCGCGCCTCGATTTCCGGGGTACAGCGCCAGTTCCGTATTGGTTATAACCGCGCGGCCCGGATTATTGAACAGATGGAAGCGCAAGGTATTGTTAGCGCCCAGGGACACAACGGTAACCGTGAAGTGTTAGCGCCAGATAACAGTTAAATAGCTGTGCATAAAGTGCAACTGGAGGTATATGGGTTCTCAGACTCGCCGTGAACCCGTCCATGGGGGCTCGAAGCGCAGCATCCCTGCTGCTTACGGTCTGATAACCCATATACCTCCAGTTGCACTATCAGGAACGGTTATTTAGTCCGATCATTAACGAAGGTTAAATGTAATTATGTTAAAAGCCAGGTTAAAACAATTTTTAATGTTAGGTGTGCTTGTCAGCGGGCTGTTTTCTGCCATGGTGCAGGCCGATGGCCACAGCGAGTTGCAAAAACGACTGAATAAAGTCAAAAGTTTCCACGCCAACTTCGTCCAGAGCGTGGTTTCTGCAGATAACACCCTGATCCAAAATGGTAAAGGCGAATTATGGATCCAGCGGCCCAATCTGTTTCTCTGGCACACCACTGAGCCCGATGAAAGTGTGATGGTTTCGGATGGCAAAACCCTCTGGTTCTACAACCCGTTTGTGGAGCAGGTCAGTGCTCACTGGCTGGACAGCGCCACCAGTGATACGCCATTTATGCTGATCGCCCGTAACCGGCCTGCTGACTGGCGTGAGTATCGCATCAGCCAGAAAGGGGATGATTTTAAACTGGAGCCGGTGCAGGGGAAAAAGAGTAATCTGCAGCAGTTCAGTATTACGGTGACACCGGAAGGAACGATCAAAAGTTTTGTCGCGGTGGAGCAGGATGGACAGCGTAACAGCTATACCTTAAGTCAGCAGAATAATGGTGCCATCCCGGCGACACAATTTCATTTTGTCTTGCCGAAAGGGGTGACGCTGGATGACCAGCGCCAGAAAAAATAGCAGGAGCGGATGTGAGTAACTTGTCACTCGATTTTGCGGGCAATGAATTTGAACCTCTGGCGGCGCGTATGCGCCCCACAACCCTGGAGCACTATATTGGTCAGCGCCATCTGCTGGGAGAGGGTAAACCTCTGCCGAGGGCGATAATGGCGGGCCAGCTACACTCCATGATCTTATGGGGGCCGCCAGGGACCGGAAAGACCACCCTGGCGGAAGTGATCGCCCGTTATGCCAATGCCGATGTGGAACGGGTCTCCGCAGTGACCTCCGGCATTAAGGAGATTCGCGAGGCTATCGGCAGAGCGCAACAAAATAAAGCAGCGGGCAGACGCACGATCTTATTTGTCGATGAGGTCCATCGCTTTAATAAAAGTCAGCAGGATGCCTTTTTGCCTCATATCGAAAATGGCACGGTGACCTTTATTGGTGCCACCACCGAAAACCCTTCGTTTGAACTCAATTCGGCCCTGCTGTCCCGGGCCCGAGTCTATTTGCTGAAATCGCTGACTGTAGAAGAGACCGAACAGGTGGTGCAACAGGCTATGGAAGATAGCGTGCGCGGCTATGGCGGTCAGCAGATTGAGCTACCGGCGGAGTGTCGTAAACAACTGGCGGAGCTGGTTAACGGTGATGCGCGCCGGGCGCTGAACAGCCTGGAGATGATGGTGGATATGACGGAGCCGGATAACCAGGGTGTGCGCCATCTCACTGTCGAGCTGTTACGCTCCCTGATGGGCGAGCGCAGTGCCCGGTTTGATAAGCAGGGCGACAGATACTATGACCTGATTTCCGCGCTGCATAAATCGGTACGCGGTTCAGCCCCCGATGCGGCCCTCTACTGGTATGCGCGTATTTTAACCGCAGGAGGAGATCCCCTCTATGTTGCAAGGCGGCTGCTGGCTATCGCTTCGGAGGATATTGGTAATGCCGATCCCAGAGCCATGACCGTCGCACTGACCGCCTGGGATTGTTTCACCCGCGTCGGTCCGGCAGAGGGCGAGAGAGCCATTGCTCAGGCGGTGATCTACCTGGCCTGTGCGCCGAAAAGCAATGCCGTCTATCGGGCTTTTAATGCGGCGCTGGAGGATGCTCGCGAGCTGCCGGATTATGACGTTCCACCCCATTTACGCAATGCGCCGACCCGTCTGATGAAGGAGATGGGCCTGGGGGCGGAGTATCGTTACGCCCATGATGAAACTAACGCCTATGCGGCGGGAGAGTGTTATTTTCCTCCTGAGATGGCAGGTAAATGCTATTACGTGCCCACCCCTCGCGGTCTGGAAGCGAAGATTAACGAAAAACTGATCTGGCTGGCGGAGCAGGATCAACAGAGTCAGAAGAAGCGCTATCGCTGACTTTCAAATAAAATAACCCTATAAAGCGCTACCTTTGGCAACAGGATTGCGGTAAGGTTGCCTGATATTTTAACTTTACGATGAAAACAGGACTCGCATGCTGGATCCCAATTTGCTGCGTAATGAGCTAGACGCAGTCACTGAAAAACTGGCTCGTCGTGGATTTAAACTGGACAGTGATGCCCTGCGCAAATATGAAGAGCAGCGCAAGGTATTGCAGGTGGAGACAGAAAATCTACAGGCTGAACGAAATGCTCGCTCGAAAATGATCGGTATCGCCAAATCCCGTGGTGAAGATATTGAGCCCATGCGTATTGAGGTCAATCAACTGGGAGAGCGGCTGGATACGGTCAAAGCCGAGCTGGAGCAGGTACAGAACCAGATCCGTGAAATAGCGGAATCCCTGCCCAATTTGCTGGATGACTCTGTGCCCGATGGCCGTGATGAAAATGATAACCTGGAGATCAGCCGTTGGGGCGAGCCGCGGCAATTCGATTTTCCGGTGCGGGATCATGTGGAGTTAGGGGAAATGCTGGGCGGTATCGATTTTGCCGCAGGCGCTAAGCTGGCGGGTTCCCGTTTTGTGGTGCTTAAAGGGGGGATTGCCCGGATGCACCGCGCCCTGACGCAATTTATGCTGCAACTCCATACCGAAGAGCATGGCTATGAGGAGCTCTATGTTCCTTATTTGGTGAATTACACAACCCTGTTTGGTACCGGCCAGTTACCCAAATTTGGCGAAGATCTGTTTCATACCCAGCCGCTGAAAGAGCAGCAGGAGAGCAGCCAGTATGGTCTGATCCCCACGGCCGAAGTGCCGGTGACCAATATGGTGCGCGATGAGATTATCGATGAGCAGGATCTGCCATTAAAGATGGTGGCCCATACGCCCTGTTTCCGTTCTGAGGCGGGTTCTTACGGGCGTGATACCCGTGGTCTGATCCGTATGCACCAGTTTGACAAGGTGGAATTGGTACAGGTGGTTGCGCCTGAACACTCCATGGCTGCCCTGGAAGAGCTTACCGGACATGCTGAGAAAGTGTTGCAGCTGCTGGGTTTGCCTTACCGCAAGATTTTACTCTGCGCTGGCGATATCGGTGCGGGCTCCTGTAAGACCTATGACCTGGAAGTGTGGGTACCGGCGCAGAATACTTATCGTGAAATCTCCTCCTGTTCCAATATGTGGGATTTCCAGGCACGCAGAATGCAGGCGCGTATGCGCAATCAGGATGATAAGAAAATCCGCCTGTTACATACCTTAAATGGGTCTGGTCTGGCAGTCGGGCGGACTTTGGTAGCGATACTGGAGAATTACCAGTTGGCCGATGGTCGTATTGAAGTCCCCGCCGCATTGAGTCCTTTTATGGGTGGCAAAGAGGTGATTGGTTAACGGCTGTTGACTATCCGGCCGGAAGTGCATTGTCGCCAGGTGATTGATTTTTAGTCATCTGGTGATTCTAGCCCCTGTTTTATATTGTTTTTACCGCATTTTTTTTCCTGAATTCTCAGCCAGTTTGATTAATCAGCGCTTATTTATCACCAGAAATAACTTTTTATCAACTATGCTTGATAAGAGTCAATATTCATATACCCATCGTCTTTCAAGTTGCAGCGTTGTTGGCTGCACAAATTCAGCCGAATCACATACTGATGTATGCTCATCGCCTGAATTTGTTTGCCGCCTGGCTGCAACTCGAAATACTTTGGGTATAAATCTACTATGATTGTCAGCTTCTCAGTCAACTGATTGAAGGGGATGATTTTCATAGATATTCGGCATGGTCATGTGTATAAGGGGTTGATATATGGCAGAATCACCCAAGATATTTAACCTGGAACGTTTTGAATATCTGGTAAATATCAATGCACAGGAAGAAGCAACCAACGAACTGCTGTTTTTACTGTCTCAGGTTGACAACTATTATGGTCAATGGGGTGGACAGGTAACAGCCAATACTAACAGCGTCTCCGCCGGAGAGATCAACCAGCATGTCTGTACCCGCCTCGCAGGTGCGATCACCACGCTCTTTTCCCGACCTAACTTTGGCCTGACAGAAGAGGGCTTTATTAAGCTGATGCTGTTTTATCGCTGGCTGGCGATGATCTTTGCTGTCAGTGGCTATCGCAATGGCGACCATATTATCTTTAGCCACAATATTGCCGGTGGGGGACAAACAGAGTCGCTCACTATCAATAGCGAGACCTTTAAAATATTCTGCCTCAGTTACTATCCCGACTCGCGTATTGAACTGCAGATGGATACTTTGTGGCAATATGACTGGAAACGTACGGCGAATCTGCTGTTTGCCATACTGAGTTGCCGTATCCTGCCCACCAGTGAAGCTTATGATAAGCGAGAAAAAATCTTGGCCTGGCTGCCGGAAAAACTGAGAGAGCTGGAAACCATTGCCGATGTGCCGCAGCCCTTGCTGCACGAAGCCTATATGTTCTGTTCCTATGCCACTTTGCCGCAGAAACATCAGATTAAGGTGGAACTTAACCGGATGATCCGCAATACCCTGCTGCAAAATGGTAAAAAGGATATCGAAGGGGCACCTCCGGTGCGCGATAAGCCGGTGGCCTTTGTGATTATGGAGTGGTTTAACTCCAGGCACAGTGTCTATCGCACTCACTCAGTATCACTACGGGCGTTGTCTAAAAAATATATGCTCTGTGCCATCGTGGTGGATATGATGCTCGATAACACCTCGATGCAGATATTCGATGAAGTCTACTCGTTTGATAAGAATGAGATTGTCGATAAGACCATTGAGCTGGCTGATTTTCTGAAACCAGAACTGGTCTACTATCCTGGCATCGGTATGTTCCAGCACACGGTTCATCTGTCGAATTTGCGCCTGGCACCGCTGCAAGTGGTCTCCCTGGGACATGGTGCATCCACCTTTAGCAGTATGATGGATGCCTTTATTCTGGAGGAGGACCTGGTGGGGGACCCCGCCTGTTTTAGTGAGCGGGTAGTGCCTGTGCCTGTGGGTGCTATGCCATTTTGTCTGACCGAGCAAGTCTATGACCTGCCGGGGGCAAAACGCGAAGCGCGGCAGGAATATAGCAGCGATTACCCGGTGCGGGTGGCTGTCTGTGCCTCTATCATGAAGATCAATCCTCACTTCCTGCAGACCCTGGCTGAGGTTCAGCAGCGTTCGCGAGTCCCGGTACAGTTTTGTTTCTATGTGGTCAGTGCTATGGGGATTGTCTATGACTATCTTCTGCACACCATCAGAGCCTTACTGCCTGGCGCGGAAGTGAATGCACAACAGCCGCCACCGGAGTATCTGCAGAGCCTGAAAAGTTGTGACATGTTTGTCAATCCATTCCCTTACGGCAATATGAACAGTCTGGTGGATGTGATCACCCAGCGTCTGCCCGGTATCTGTATGAACGGGCCGGAGTTGCACACCCATATCGATGGAGCACTGTTTCAGCGTATGGGCATGCCGCAGGAGCTGGTGGCGTATAACCGTGAGGAGTATATCCGCGCATGCTTGCATCTGATAGAGGATCATGCCTGGCGTGCTGAGCTACAACAGATGCTGATTAAAGAAAAACCGGAGCAACGCCTGCTTCAGGGCCAGCCGGAACTGTTTGTAGAGGCCGTGACACAGCTACAACTGGAGAAGGTCATTCCGGAGCCTGTGGCGGAGATTGTGATACCGCAGGCGGCACCGGTGGTTGAGGTTTCCCCTCAGCAAGTGGCTCCTGTTGTAGCTGAAGTTCCCCCACAGCAAGCGACGCCTGTGATGGTGGAGGTTGCGCAACAGCCGGAGGAGCCTGCTGAGGCGATAATCAGGGCTGAATTGCCGGTTGAGTCGCCAGCAGTGAGCAAGCCAGAACCGGAGATAGAGCCAGAGCCGGAAGAGGAGTTCAATCCAATGTTTGCGGCGCCACCGCCTGCTAAACCGACTCATCTGGATGGAGATAATCAG
>JBOFSC010000753.1:0-4446 GCA_051651345.1 Enterobacteriaceae bacterium | reverse complement strand
GCGGTGGCGCTTACTACTCCGATGCGGCCTGCGATGTCATGAGTGCTATCTATAATGACAAAGGCACCGAGCACTATGTCAATATTCCCCATCAGGGTCATATTGAGAACATCCCGGCGGACTGGGTAATTGAGGTCAGTTGTACTGTGGGCAAGGATGGCGCGAAACCGGTGCAGAGTATCAAAACCTTTGCTGATGCCCCCCTGGGTCTGATCCACGCCATTAAAGCGTTTGAGAAAGCGGCTATCGAGGCGGCACTCAGTGGCGACTACCATAAACTGCTGCTGGCGATGAATCTGAATCCACTGGTGCCTTCGGACAATGATGCCCAACTGGTGGCGGATGAGCTTCTGCTGGCCCATAAAGCCTGGCTGCCACGTTTTGCAGAAGCTATTGCCAAGTTAAAGAGTTAACACTGTTATTAAGGTCTGTTGACGTTTCCCCTCTCCCGCAAGCGGGGAAACTACTGTACAGACCTTAACTGTTTCTGATGGCATCCACTGCCTCGATAGTTGAAACTGTTTCTTAGTGATAACTTTCCTGCCTGGATGATAGCGGTTGTCCTGTAAGTTGCAGTCATCAGCTTTTTCTTTGGAATCCGGCTCTGAATAGCGACACAACGTGAGCTACAGCCTTATCTGACAATGATAGAGTCTGCCCGATGACGGATAAGCGAGCAGAGACAATGAAAAAAACCAGGATATTCACACCCCATGACACCATATTTCGTAAATACCTGGCGCAACCAGAGGTTGCCCGCGATTTTATGGAACTGCACCTGCCTTCAAACCTGCGAGCACTCTGCGACTTAACCACTTTGAAGCTGGAGTCAGGCAGTTTTATTGAGGATAATCTGCGCCCTTACTACAGCGATGTGCTCTACAGCCTGAGCACCAGCGAGGGCGATGGTTACATTTATGTTACCCTGGAACACCAAAGTACGAGCAAGAAAAATATAGCTTTCAGATTAATGAGATACAGTATCGCTGCCATGCAGCGGCATTTGGAGGCGGGAAATGAACAACTTCCCCTGGTGATCCCCATTCTGTTTTATACCGGAAGGCCCAGCCCGCATCCGCACTCCATGAATTGGTTACAAGGCTTCGCCCAACCGGAGCTGGCGCGTCAGCTTTACAGCAGCGATTTCCCTCTGGTGGATATCACGATTATCCCTGATGATGAAATAATGCGTCACAAAAGCATGGCTGCGCTGACGCTGCTGCAAAAACATATACGACAACGCGATCTGACCGAGTTAGTGAGGCCACTGGCTGTCACCATAGCGAGCAGTCAAATCAACGGACAGCAGTTCGAAACAGTGGTAAGCTACATGTTAACATCCCGTCTGATCAAAGACAGCGGGCTGTTTATGCAGCAATTGGCACAGCAACTTTTAGAAATCGGGGAGGGCCCCATGCAAAAAAGAATGTTAACCCTGGCCGAACAACTGAAACAGCACGGCAGGGAAGAAGGCAGGGAAGAGGGCAAAGCAGAAGGCATTAAAGCGAAAGCATTTAAAATTGCCGGTGCCATGCTGAGTCGGGGTATGTCACCCAAGATGGTGATGGAGCTGACCGAGCTCTCTGAGCATGAAATAAGCCAAATCAGTCACTGAGCTGAAGCCTGTCAAGGCGGGCAAACCTGTCTGTGTCCGCCATTGGTAAAGCCGATTTCCATGCCATGCAGGCCCTCTGACACTTGTGCTGTCTCTTCATCATGGAATGTGATCAAGAGGCAGCGTATGCGGGCGGGGGAGTGTTGTTTGTACAGACTCTGCCAGGATGGCGGATAGCGCTATTTATCCGCCATATATAACAGACTAAAGCTCTGCACGCCCATGGCCTGCAACGCTTTTTCCGCGCCTAACTCCGGCAGGGTAATGACAAATGCGGCATCGTCCACGATTCCGCCCAGTTGACGTACCAGACGAATGGTGGCTTCGATAGTGCCGCCAGTTGCCAGCAGATCATCGATCACCAGCACCTTCTCACCCTGTTTGATAGCATCAGTATGGATCTCCAAAGCATCCTGTCCATACTCCAGTTCATACTTCTCCTGCACCACTTCGCGTGGCAATTTACCGGGCTTACGCACAGGTACAAACCCCACACCCAGAGCCAGGGCCACAGGGGCGGCAAACAGAAATCCGCGCGCCTCGGTACCGACCACTTTATCAATGCCACTTTGGCGATAGTGATCGGCCAATAATTCAATAGTGAGCGCATAAGCCTGATGGTTTTCCACCAGACTGGTAATATCGCGAAACAGGATGCCCGGTTTGGGATAGTCGGTAATAGACTTAATACTTTCTCTGAGGATGTTAAGTTGTTGTTCATTGGGTGTGGTCATTGTCATTACCTGTAGTTGATCAATCCTGATACAATGCCAATTATGGCGCGTCACAGCCTATGCAAAAGAGCTATAAATTGCAATAAACAGGCTCACAAAACCGATTAAATTCCCCTTTTGCAAAAGGGCATTATCAACAGGCTCAGGACCTAACAGATAACGATGGCAACGCAGACGCTTTTAGAAAAACTCAGCCAACAGATTGCGCAACTGGCGACGTCAATGACGACCCTGACGCAAGAGGAGAGTGTCAGCCGCCGTTTTAATCAGCAACTGTTCCACAGTCGGGGCAATCGCCTCACGGATTACCAGGGGGAAATCGCCGCCAACCTGGCACAACTGCAACGGCTGGTGGCCGTGGGCCATACTGAGCAAGTGGCTTTTCTGGCCGATAAATTGGTGGCGCAACTGAGCGCCCTGCAAAGAGAGGTGGCGACGCTTACCCTGCGCCGTCAGGAGTCAGACAGCGCTGCGGCCCAGAGCGTCAACCAACATCAGCGTTTGGTGCAGTATCGCCATTATGAACAGCGCCTGCAGGAGATGATTGCAGATCGTGAGCAACAGTTGCAACAGAGTCTGCCTTTCAGCCAGCAGAAACAGCAGCAGCGGGAAATTGCAGCGCTCTATGGTCGCTTACAGCGCTGCCGCAGCGCACTGCGTAAACTGGAAAAAGAGATAGAATTGTACGAGGTCAGTCACTATGACACCTTTATCTGAGTCACCTTTATTTAAGACAAAAAGTGCCACGCCAGAGAGGACGGATGCCGCCACGGAGCTGGCCGTGGATCTGATTTACTTGCTGGAGATCAACCATATTGAGTCCGCCATCGCTCTGGCCGCCCTGGAGATAGTCGAGAGGGATTGCAGGCGCAAATTAACCCAGCCTATTCAGCTTTGTGCAGATGTACTTCCAACTGATTAAAGGCGATATTGATCTCATTATCCCGACATAGCTGATCGATTCGGCGATGCAGTTCATCCATGGATGCGCTGCGATCATTAAACTCTTTTACATAGACCCACAGCTCATGATCCAGGGTACTGTCGCCGAAATGGTTGAACAGCACCTGCGGTGCCGGCTCTTTCAAAATACGTGGGTTTTCCTGTGCCGCCTGCAGCAACACGCTTCTCACCTTTTGCAGATCTGAGCCATAGGCCACACCGATTTTAATCTGCAGGCGGGTAATGGTATCTGACAAGGTCCAGTTAATCAGCCGCTCGGTAACAAATGCTTTATTGGGAACGATGACCTCCTTACGGTCAAAGTCAATAATGGTGGTGGCACGAATACGAATTTTACTCACCGTGCCGGTAAAAGAACCGATGGTGATCACATCGCCAATGCGGATAGGGCGTTCGAACAGAATAATCAGACCGGAGACAAAGTTAGCGAAGATCTCCTGCAAACCAAATCCCAGACCCACCGACAGTGCCGCCACCAGCCACTGCAACTTACCCCATGAGACGCCGAGAATACTGAGAATAGCCACAAAGCCCAGGGTGGTCAGCAGATAGATCAATACGGTATTAAAGGCGTAAGTCGTGCCCTGGCGCAGCTGCAGGCGCGACAGAATTAACACCTCCAGCAATCCGGGCAGGTTATGGGTCAAAATATAGGTTATCGCCGCCAGCAAAATGGCAAACAGCAGATTACCCAGGGTGACTGCCTGCAACACAGTGCCGCTGGCGGAGGTGTCGTGATAGTGCCACAGGGCAACGCTATCCAGATAAGAGAACACCATCACCACATCGGACCAGATACCGTACAGCAACACCATAAACAGGATAAACAGGGTCATGGTCACCAGACGCAGGGTCTGTTGATTGATCTGATCCAGCCCTAACGGCACCTCCTGAATGATTTTGATGCCGTCTATCTCCTCTTGCGACAGATTCTTGCGCCGGGCCAGTGCGCGACGATAAGCCAGACGGCGAGCGGCGACGCTGAGGCCCCGTACGGCAGTATAGAAGATGATATACCAGGCCAGCAGCAGGTACAGACTGTCCATCCAGTGGCGCGCCAGCTTCAGTGTGGTATAGAAGTAACCGGTCAACATAAAACCGATCAACACCAGCGGCATCAGGGAGATGGCCGCC
>JBOFSC010000752.1:0-2386 GCA_051651345.1 Enterobacteriaceae bacterium | reverse complement strand
GTGAAACGGCGCAGCAGGCATTTTCTCTGGTCGAAACGCTGTTAAAGCCACAACAGGAGACGGAGGCAGGCCAGCAACAAGCTCTGCAAGCCACCAGTATTGAGATGGCACTGCAGAGTCAACCGCAGGCGAATCTGGCCTTAATCTCTGTCCCAGGACAGTATGCCGCTGCAGAAACCCTGAAAGCGCTGAGATTAGGACTGAATGTGATGCTGTTCAGCGATAATGTCAGCGAAGAAGAGGAGCAGCAACTTAAAACCTATGCCACAACACAGGATCTGCTGTTGATGGGCCCCGACTGCGGCACGGCGATTATCAATGGATTACCTCTGGGATTTGCCAATGTCGTGCGTCGCGGCAAAATCGCGATTATCGCGGCTTCCGGCACCGGCTTGCAGGAGGTCAGTTGCCGTATTCATCATCTGGGAGAGGGTATTTCTCAGGCGCTGGGTACAGGCGGGCGCGATCTGCATGCACAAATTGATGGTCAGAGCATGTGTCAGGGCATCAGAATGCTGGCCGCAGACAGTGAAACCCAACTGATTGTGTTGATCTCCAAACCGCCCACAGCATCCGTCGCAGCCAAAGTATTACAGCAAGCGCTGGAGTGTGGTAAACCCGTTGTCGTGCACTTCCTGGGCATGGCTCAGCAGGATTTACCTGACTACCCGCTCACGGTTGCCACCAGTTTGCAACATGCAGCAGACTGCGCCGTGGCTTTACTGCGTCAACAGCCAGTACCGCAAGAGGTCACTGTTGAATCACAATTATTGGCACAAGCCATGCAGCACACACAACAGATGACGCTACAGCAGCGCGATTTACGGGCCGTCTTTGCTGGCGGGACTTTCTGCTATGAGGCGCAGCTCGCTTTATTGCAACAGGGCTATGCGTGCTCCTCCAATACTCCGGCACCGGGCGCAAAACCACTTAATAATCCGGAGCGCAGTGAAGGACACGCCCTGCTCGATATGGGAGATGACCAGTTTACCCAGGGACGCCCTCACCCCATGATCGACCCTGCATTGCGTAACGCCCGCTTGTTACAGGAAGCCTGCGATCCCAACTGTGCCGTTGTATTGTTTGATGTGGTGCTGGGCTATGGTGCCGCAACAGAGCCGCTGGCGGAGTTACTGACAGTTCTGCAACAGGCAAAGCAGCAACAGAATCCCCCACTCTTTATCGCCCATGTATGTGGTACTGAGTTGGATCCACAAGGTCGGCAGCAGCAGATAAGCAGGCTACAACAGGCCGGAGTGCTGGTGGCCGACAGTAATATGGCCGCAGCGCTTCTGGCTGCTCAGGTTATTGCATCACGTCAGGGGGGCGCAGCATGAATCCACTATTTCAACAGCCGTTAACGGTTATCAATCTGGGCCTCAGCGCATTTGCCGATAATCTGGCCCAGGCCGGTGGCGAGGTGCTGCCATTACAATGGGCTCCACCTGCCCAGGGCTCTGTTGAAGCGAATCGTACCCTGGCGCACCTGATTAACCATCCACAAGTTGAAGCTGCCAATGCTATCGCTTTACAACGCTATCTTGATGCCCAACCGGTATTGATCGGCATTGAATCGGCACATCAGGTGATTGCCGCCCTGCAAAAAGGAGAGAGACGAATTCTGCATGCTGGTCCCCCCATCGACTGGCAGGAGATGTGTGGCCCGATGCAAGGCGCGATTGCCGGTGCTATCGTCCTGGAAGGATGGGCCAGCTCGGCGCAGCAGGCGATGCAAATGGCACAGCGAGGAGAAATTGCTCTGGAGCCTTGTCACCATTATGGGGCCACCGGACCGATGGCAGGTATTATCAGCCCGTCGATGCCGCTGTGGATTGTGCGTAACAGCACTCACGGTAACCGTGCATTCTGTAATTTGAATGAGGGCCTCGGCAAGGTGTTGCGTTTTGGTGCCCATAGCGCGGAAGTGTTACAACGATTGACCTGGATGGCGGATGTTCTACAGCCAATACTGCGTGCAGGATTGGAACGTATCGGGCCCATCGAACTCAAACCGATGATCGCGCAGGCGTTGCAAATGGGCGATGAAGTCCATAACCGCAATGCGGCAGCCAGCGGGTTGTTGTTTAAAGCGCTGGCTCCAACACTGGCGGGCTTGCCAAACGCCGAGAGTGCTCTGCAGTTTATGGCCGCCAATGATCACTTTTTCCTTAACCTCTCCATGGCCGCCTGTAAATCGATGCTGGATGCGGCTGCCAATGTAGCCGGCAGCAGTATGGTCACAGTGATGGCCCGTAATGGCGTTAACTTTGGTATCCGTTTAAGCGGAACGGGAGACAACTGGTTTCAGGCACCCGCCAATCCGGTGAATGGCCTCTTTTTCCCGGGTTACGGTGTGGAAGATGCCGCCGCCGATCTGGGAGACAGC
>JBOFSC010000751.1:0-8196 GCA_051651345.1 Enterobacteriaceae bacterium | reverse complement strand
CCGGTGGTGTTGAGCGCCCGGTTTGAGGAGAATTTCCTCCAGGTTCCTTCAGAAGGTTTGGTATACACCATGAAGGGCGACCAGAAATATTTCCCGCTCTATGATGATGCGGGCAAGCTGATGCCGCATTTTATTTTTGTCACCAATATCGAATCAAAAGATCCACAGCAGATTATCGCCGGTAATGAGAAGGTGGTGCGTCCCCGTCTGGCGGATGCGGAGTTCTTTTTCAAAACCGACCGTAAGCTGCGTCTGGAAGAGCGCTTGCCGATGCTGGAAAATGTACTGTTTCAGCAAAAACTGGGTACGTTGCGTGATAAGACAGATCGCATCCAGGCGCTGGCGGGTTGGATTGCCGGTCAAATCGGTGCCGATGTTAATCTGGCCACCCGTGCCGGATTGCTGAGTAAATGCGATCTGATGACCAATATGGTGTTTGAGTTTACCGATACCCAGGGCGTGATGGGGATGTACTACGCACGTCTGGATGGTGAAGCGGAGCAGGTGGCTCAGGCGCTGAATGAGCAGTATATGCCGCGTTTTGCCGGTGACAGTTTGCCGGAGTCGCTGGTGGCCTGTGCGGTGGCTATCGCCGATAAAATGGATACCCTGGTGGGAATTTTTGGTATCGACCAGCAACCCAAAGGGGATAAAGATCCCTTTGCTCTGCGTCGCGCAGCCCTCGGGGTATTACGCATTATCGTGGAGAAAAAATTACCGCTGGATCTGCTGCCCCTGACGGCGGAAGCGATCGCGCTGTACGGACATAAGCTGAGCAATCAGCAGGTCCAGGAGCAGGTGATCGAATTTATGCAGGGCCGCTTCCGTGCCTGGTATCAGGAGGAGGGGCACAGTGTGGATACCATTCTGTCGGTACTGGCGCGTAATCCCACTCGTCCGGCGGATTTTGATGCCAGAGTGAAAGCGGTGAGCTATTTCCGTACCCTGCCTGAGGCAGCGGCGCTGGCTGCGGCCAATAAGCGAGTTGCTAATATTTTAACCAAAGTCAGTGAGCCTCTCTCTGCTAAAATTCGAGCTTCCCTGTTACAGGAGGGGGCTGAGATGGCGCTGGCGACCCGCATGGTGGTGCTGGAAGATAAGCTGGAACCAGAATTTGCTGCGGGTAACTACCAACAGGCGCTGGTGGAACTGGCTACCCTGCGTGAACCGGTGGATGCCTTCTTTGAGCAGGTGATGGTGATGGCGCCGGAACAGGAGTTGCGCATTAATCGCCTGACGTTACTGGAACAGTTGCGCCAGCTTTTCCTGCAGGTGGCGGATATTTCGGTACTCAATATCTCTGAAAAAGATACACAAAATACTTCGAGTTGCAGCCAGGCGCGGCCAACAACGCTGTAACTTGAAGTATGACGTGTATGTGAGACTCTTGTTTAAGCAAGGAGTATAAATATGTTGAGAAGTTATAGATCCTGGTTCTTCTCCTGTGTTATTGCGCTGACCAGTGTATTCCTTATTGCCGCCTGTGGCGATAAGGAGGCGGAGCAGCAGAAACAGTTCACCGATTTTCTGCAAAATACGGTGCTACGTGGCGGGCAGCAGATGCCCGCGCTGAGTGAAGATCAGCGGCGTAAATTTGGTCGTTTTGTTGATGACTATGCCATTTTGAATAACTCCTCTCAGCAGATACAGAGCGCCATAGCGACGGGTATGGTCCCTCTGCTCACCCTGATTGAGCAGATTAAGGTGCCGGAAGATTATTTGCGTTACAACGACAACCTGCAAAAAGCGCAGGCGACGATGGCGCTGCTGGCTCAGCAGTTGCAGTCTGACAAAGTACGTACCGAGTCAGAAATAGCTGGATTGAAGCAATCAGAAGCCCTGAAAACGGTTTACACCCAGGTGTACCAGAAGATAGTCAGCCAGCCACGGAACCAACTGTTACCGCAGATGCAGCAGATGAATACGCTGGCCCAGAATATTATTCAGGTGGGTGAATTCCTTAAAGGCCAGGGCGAACAGGTCAGTTATGCCAATGGCGGTATACAGCTTCACTCCGAACAGGCGGTAGCGCAATACAATGTTTTGATGGAGAGTCTGAAATCGGCACAGCAGATATTGCCCTATATTCGTCAGGAACTGAGTCGCCAGGGGTAATTTTAGACAGACAGGGAAGCAGGGCTGACTGGCGCTAACAGATTACTTCACAAGGAGGGAACAATGATACGATACGTTAGACAACTATGCTGTTTTTTGCTGCTGCTTGTGCTGGCAGGCTGTGACAACAGTGACCAGCCTGTCGGGCAAACCGCCCAGGAGCGCCCGCAGGGGCAGCAGGTCCATCTGCTGGATAACAAACTGAATCTGGTGATCCCGGAGGTGTTGCACGAACAGCAGGGCGCTTCATCATTAACGCATACCTATGCGGATATGACACAGGGGCGTAATCTGGTGATCACCGAACTCTCCTATAGCACCCCGGAATTGATCCAGAAGCAGTTGCAAAGCATTATCAACACGATCCGCCAGCAAGATAGCAAGATGCAGATTGTGCAACAGGGCGCTATTCAGGCGGGGCAACTGCACGGTGAACAACTGGTGCTGCGCTACCGCATGGATAACCAGGACTACTACTCCTGTATCGTCGCGGGACTTGTGGGGGAGGCGCTGGTGCATCTGTGGTTCAGCACCCAGCAGCAGGATCAGGAAGCCTTCCAGCCGATGATCGAGGCAGTTTTGGGGAGTATTACGGTCAGTTAATTAGCCGCTCCGGATGGGTATAGACCGTCGCCTTTCCGGAACGACAAAACCCGGCCAGAGTCAGTTGACAACGCTGCGCCACCTCAATCGCCAGAGTGGTAGCGGCGGAGAGGGCCAGCACAATTTCCACCCCACACATGGCCGCTTTTTGCACCATCTCATAGCTGGCGCGGCTGGAAACCAGCAGCGCCCCCTGCTGCCATAAGGGCTGCCTGGCGCGCAACCCCAGCAGTTTATCCAGTGCCACATGACGACCAATATCTTCACAGCCTCCCAGCATCTGCCCCTCGACAGAGAACCAGGCGGCGGCATGGGTACAGGCGCTTAACGCGCCCACCTGTTGCACCTGCTGCAATTGCTGCAGTGCACCGGACAGATGCTCCAGGGAGAAGGTTTGACTGCGTGGCAGCGTGGGCACCGGTTTCAACGCCCCCGCGATCTGCTCCACACCACAAACGCCACAACCCGTACGCCCAGCCATAGCGCGACGTTGCTGTTTAAGGGTGGCAAAACAGCGTGAGGAGAGTTCAATATGCACTTCAATCCCTTCGCTGACGGGCTGAACCTCAATGGCATAGATCTCCGCCGGAGAGCTGATAATCCCCTCCGCCAGGGAGAAACCGAGGGCAAAGGCCTCCAGCTCTTTGGGCGATGCCATCATCACCACATGGGAGATACCGTTATAAACCAGAGCGATGGGCACTTCACAGGCGATCCAGTCCTGCTCATCTGTGAACAGCGGATAACGCCAGACCGAATGCTCAACGACACTGTGTGTGGCAAGGGAGTCTCTCTGTTCAGGTTCGCTCATGGTATCGATCCGATTATGCGATAGGGGATAAAATAACAGTGGGCAGGATAACATAACTTAGCTCTGTGCCACTAAATTGGACACAGGGCTTGCGCATTTAGGGTATAACTTGCTCTGCTAATATATAGTTATATAAAGTTATTCGCTGTTTCAGCCGATGACTTATAGTGGCAGAGCCGTGACTCTGCAAATAAATGGTGAAATTGCCAGCAATCTCACAGATACACCCTATTTTTACAGTAAACACTATACCATCAGTGATATCATGCGCTGATCATTATAATGAAGACAAAGGAGAAAACCATGCAAGTCAGCAGGCGACAGTTCTTTAAGATCTGTGCTGGCGGTATGGCAGGAACCACAGTGGCGGCATTGGGATTCACCCCGATGGCGGCGCTTGCCGAGTCTCGTAACTACAAGTTATTGCGCGCGCGCGAGACTCGCAACACCTGCACGTATTGTTCCGTTGGTTGCGGATTACTGATGTACAGTTTGGGCGATGGTGCTAAAAACAGTAAAGCCAGTATCTTCCATATTGAAGGGGATCCCGATCATCCGGTCAGCCGGGGGGCCCTCTGTCCTAAAGGGGCCGGTCTGGTGGACTATATCCACAGCCCCAATCGGTTAAAATTTCCTGAATATCGAGCCCCTGGCTCCGATAAATGGCAGCGCATCAGTTGGGATGAGGCATTCAGCCGCATCGCACGTCTGATGAAGCAAGATCGTGACGCCAATTTCCAGGCAAAAAATCAGGATGGGGTGACGGTTAACCGTTGGTTGACCACCGGTATGTTGTGTGCCTCGGCATCCAGCAATGAATCCGGCATGATGACCCAGAAATTTGTGCGTGCCCTTGGCATGCTGGCAGTTGATAATCAGGCGCGTGTCTGACACGGACCAACGGTAGCAAGTCTTGCTCCATCATTTGGTCGCGGTGCCATGACCAACCATTGGGTTGATATTAAAAACGCCAATCTGGTGATCGTTATGGGTGGGAATGCGGCAGAAGCGCATCCCGTGGGTTTCCGTTGGGCAATGGAAGCCAAGATCCATAACAAAGCGAAGCTGATTGTGGTCGACCCGCGCTTTACCCGTACTGCTGCGGTGGCTGACCTCTATGTGCCTATCCGTTCAGGAACCGATATTGCGTTTCTGTCCGGCGTAATCCGCTATCTGCTGGATAACGACAAGATCCTGCATGAGTATGTGCAGGCCTATACCAACGCGAGCCTGCTGGTGCGTGAGGATTTCCAGTTCGAAGATGGGCTGTTCAGTGGTTATGACGCTGAAAAACGTCGCTACGATCGCTCAACCTGGAACTACCAGTTGGATGAGAATGGTTACGCCAAACGGGACCCGACCTTAAGCGATCCCCGCTGTGTGATCAACCTGCTTAAACAGCATGTCAGTCGCTATACGCCGGAAGTGGTGGAGCAAATTTGTGGCAGCCCCAAAGAGGAGTTCCTCAAGGTGTGCGAGCACATTGCTGAAACCAGTGCGCCGGATAAAACCACCTCCTTCCTGTATGCTCTGGGCTGGACGCAACACACCGTCGGTTCTCAGAACATCCGTACCATGGCGATGATCCAGCTGTTGCTGGGCAATATGGGTATGGCGGGCGGTGGTGTTAACGCCTTGCGTGGGCACTCCAATATTCAGGGACTGACCGATCTGGGTCTGCTGTCCCAGAGTCTGCCCGGCTACCTGACGCTGCCTTCGGAAAAGCAGACGGATCTTGCCAGCTATCTGGCAGCCAATACCCCCAAAGCCACGCTGCCAGGCCAGGTGAACTACTGGAGCAACTATCCCAAATTCTTTATCAGCCTGATGAAGAGTTTCTATGGGGATAAAGCGCAGGCCGATAACCAGTTTGCCTTCGACTGGCTGCCCAAGTGGGATCAAGGCTATGACATCCTCAACTATTTTGAGCGCATGGATAAGGGCCTGGTCAATGGCTATATCTGTCAGGGCTTTAACCCGGTAGCGGCGTTCCCTAATAAGAACAAAGTGGTTAAATCCTTAAGTAAATTAAAGTACCTGATCACGTTGGATCCCCTCTCCACCGAGACCGCCTCTTTCTGGCAGAACCACGGCGAGATGAATGAAGTGGATCCGGCGACCATTCAGACAGAAGTCTTCCGTCTGCCTTCCTCCTGTTTTGCTGAAGAGGATGGTTCCATCGTTAACTCAGGCCGCTGGCTGCAGTGGCACTGGAAAGGGGCCGATTCTCCCGGAGAAGCCCTGCCTGATGGGGCGATTCTGGCCGGTATCTTCTCACGTCTGCGTGACCTCTATCGCAGCGAAGGCGGTGCAGTACCGGAGCCGGTGCTCAATATGGCCTGGAACTACCTGACCCCGGATGAACCCAATCCGGAAGAGGTGGCGCGAGAGAGCAACGGCGTGGCGCTAGCGGATCTGACCGATGCCACCGGAGCGGTGATCGTCAAGAAAGGGGAGCAGCTCAGCAGCTTCGCCCAGTTACGCGATGATGGCAGCACCGCCTGTGGTTGCTGGATCTTCTGCGGAAGCTGGACCCCGGCGGGTAACCAGATGGCGCGGCGCGATAACGCCGATCCTTCCGGTTTAGGTAATACCCTCGGCTGGGCCTGGGCGTGGCCGCTGAACCGGCGCATTCTCTATAACCGTGCCTCCATGGATCCACAAGGCAAACCCTGGGACAGCAAGCGCAAACTGCTGGAGTGGGATGGCGCTAAATGGAGCGGTATCGATATCGCTGACTACAGCGCCGCACCGCCAGGGGCAGAAGCCGGACCATTTATTATGCAGCCGGAAGGCATGGGTCGTCTGTTTGCCATCGATAAAATGGCGGAAGGGCCCTTCCCGGAGCACTATGAACCGGTAGAGAGCCCCATCAGCACCAATCCGCTGCATCCGAAGGTGGTCTATAACCCGGCCGCGCGGATATTTGCCGATGATCTGGCGCAGATGGGTAGCGCCAAAGAGTTCCCTTATGTGGGCACCACTTACCGTCTGACCGAACACTTCCACTACTGGACCAAACACGCATTAATCAATGCCATTACCCAGCCGGAACAGTTTGTGGAGATTGGTGAAACCCTGGCTGACAAGAAGGGTATCCGCCACGGAGATACGGTGAAAGTGAGTTCCAAACGGGGCTTTATCAAGGCGAAAGCGGTCGTCACCAAGCGGATCCGCACGTTGAAGGTTAATGGACAGGATGTGGATACCATCGGTATTCCTCTGCACTGGGGCTATGAGGGCGTGGCGAAAAAAGGCTTTCTTGCCAATACACTGACGCCTTTTGTCGGTGATGCCAATACCCAGACCCCTGAGTTCAAGACCTTCCTGGTTAACGTCGAGAAGCTGTAACGGAGGCTAATTATGTCATTACAATCTCAGGACATTATCAAGCGCTCCGCCACCAATGCGCTGACACCACCGCCCCAGGCGCGTGATTACCAGCAAGAGGTGGCTAAGCTGATCGATGTCACCACCTGTATAGGCTGTAAAGCTTGCCAGGTGGCCTGTTCCGAGTGGAACGATATCCGCGATGAAGTGGGCAGCAATGTGGGGGTTTACGATAACCCGGCAGATCTGTCCGCAAAATCCTGGACGGTGATGCGCTTTAATGAAGTGGAAGAAAACGGCCGTCTGGAGTGGTTAATCCGCAAAGATGGCTGTATGCACTGCAGCGATCCGGGCTGTCTGAAGGCTTGTCCTTCAGCGGGGGCGATCATTCAGTATGCCAACGGTATTGTCGATTTCCAGTCAGAGCACTGTATCGGTTGTGGCTACTGTATTGCGGGCTGCCCATTCGATGTGCCGCGCCTCAATGAGAAGGATAACCGGGTCTACAAATGCACCCTGTGTGTGGATCGGGTCAGCGTCGGCCAGGAACCGGCCTGTGTGAAAACCTGTCCTACCGGTGCCATCCATTTTGGCAGCAAGGAGGATATGAAGCAGCTGGCCAGTGAACGCGTGCAGGAGCTAAAGAGCCGGGGCTATGACAATGCCGGACTTTATGATCCGGCAGGCGTGGGCGGCACTCATGTGATGTATGTGCTGCATCATGCTGATAAGCCTCAGCTCTATCATAATCTGCCCAAAGATCCCACTATCAGTCCGGCCATTAAGTTCTGGAAAGGGGTGTTCAAACCGGTCGCTGCGGTAGGGTTCCTCGCCACTTTTGCGGGCCTGGTGTATCACTATATCGGTGTCGGACCTAATACCGTCGATGAGGATGAGGGGCCAGAGAGCCACAGTAAAGAGAAGGAAGTGCATC
The DNA here is from genome assembly GCA_051651345.1 of Enterobacteriaceae bacterium. Classification (GTDB taxonomy): domain Bacteria; phylum Pseudomonadota; class Gammaproteobacteria; order Enterobacterales; family JBOFSC01; genus JBOFSC01. The sequence continues at coordinate 403 of JBOFSC010000751.1, read as the reverse complement.
ATGAACCGTAAATCTAAGATGATTGCCCGTACCAGTTTTATTGATCGGGCCTGCCACTGGACGGTAGTGATCTGCTTTTTTCTGGTATCACTATCGGGTATTGCCATGTTCTTCCCCACATTGCAGTGGCTGACGGAAACGTTCGGTACACCGCAGATGGGGCGGCTGTTACACCCTTTCCTTGGCGTCGTGATCTTTCTCGTTTTGATCTTTATGTTTGTCCGTTTTGTGCGGCACAACTTTATTGATCGAGAAGATATTAAGTGGCTGCGCAATATCAAGGAAGTAGCTAAGGGCAATGAGCATGAAGTGGCTGATGTGGGCAAATACAATATGGGCCAGAAGATGATGTTCTGGAGCATTATGAGCCTGATCTGGGTGTTACTGGTGACCGGCATCATTA
>JBOFSC010000750.1:0-4845 GCA_051651345.1 Enterobacteriaceae bacterium | reverse complement strand
AGACCAGATTAGCCATTTTGTGCTGATAACGAATCACAAGAAGATTGAAAGCATTTTGCTCCCCCCCTTGTGCTCGCTCCACCAGAGCTTGATCCGTAACCTGCTCTTTTGTTTGTGGCAAGGCTATCCTCCACTCATGGTCATATTGGCCTGGACTCTCTCATATTTTACGCTATCTGTTAGGACATTACGATGAAGCGACATTCGGTACCACACGGCCTGTGATCCTCGCCGGCAAAAAATAGAGCACCACGAGCGTGGCCAGCGCCGGTAGCGTCCAGGCCATCCCCTGCTCAACAAATGGAATATGCTCACTGTACCATGCCACTACACTGCCGATCCCCTTTGATTGTACTCCAATAGAGCGCAGGGCATCTATCAGGCTGCACAACAGAGTCACCAGCATCACCACACGATACACCAGTGCAGGGTGTTTAAGCCAGGGACGGATAAACGTCAATACCACCAGCACAATCGCCAGGGGATAGAGGGTTAACAGCGCCGGAATGGAGAGGGAAATCAGGCGACTTAAGCCGACATTCGCCACCACCGAACAGATAACAGAGAGAATCACCACCCAGGGGCGATAACGAATCGCTGTCAGTGAGGAAAAATAGTCAGCACAGGCGCTGATCAGCCCGACAGAGGTGGTCAGACACGCCAGCAAAACCACTCCTGACAGAATCCACTGTCCCGCTTCACCAAACAGGGCCTGTACGTACGCCGCCAGGATCTCTCCCCCATTGGAAGCCCCTGGAGCGATAACCCCAGAGGTGGCTCCCAACCAGAAAAGGGAAATATAAACAAATGCCAGACCAGCTGCCGCAATAATTCCGGCAAGGGTCAGATAACGGGCACAGGATTTCAGTTCAGTCACCCCTTTGCCGCGCAAAATATCCACCAGCAAGATGCCAAACATCAACGCCGCAAAGGTATCCATGGTGTTATAGCCGCCCAGAAACCCTTTAGAGAAGGCCAAATGGTTATACTCTCCCACCGGTGCCATCAATTCGCCCTGAGGTTTTAACAGCACTCCCACAGCAAGGCAGATCAGCAGCAGAAACAGCGCGGGGGTCAATACCTTGCCGATATAACCGATCAATTTACCTCTGCTCCAGGAGAAGAACAGCGTGACCAGGAAGAACAGAGAGGTGGCCAGCATCTGACTAAAATCCAGATGCAGATCTAAAGAGGGCAAATAGATCTCAGCTTCCGACCAGGCGTCCACCATCGGGAACAGCGGCCTAATCGCCATCTCATAGGCTACCAGCCCAGTACGCGGAGTGGCGAATGCCGGGCCGATAATAATAAACAGTAACACCGCCGCAAAGACACCGGTGCCTTTAGGCAGATCCCTGGACATGGCCGGTAATCCTCCCCCGGCCCTGGCCACGGCAATAATAGCCGCCAACGGTAATCCGACAGCAGTTAACAGAAAACCTGCCATCGAGGCCAGCACTTGTGTACCTGCAAGTTGCCCCTCCAGTGGAGGAAAAATGATATTTCCGGCGCCCAAAAAGAACGCAAAGGTCATAAAACCGAGACCAATGGTGTCTGCAATTGATAAACGTTGTGTCACAAAAAAATCCTGTTATCAGCATAAAACTCAAGAATCACACTGACTGTCTGGGTAAAAATCGCCGCCGATCTTGCGTTAATGACGCAGATTATGTCAAGAGCGTGCGAATAAAGGTGAAGAAGAAAATCAAGATGATTATAATCGCCCCCTTATTGTAGAGGTACTTATGACAGAAAATCAATTTGTGCAGTTCGATCTTGACAGGCGACTGTTACAGGCTTTACAGGCTCTGGATTATCAACAGCCTACCGCAATTCAGGCGCAGACGATCCCCCCGGCTCTGGAAGGGAGGGATATTTTAGGTTCTTCCCCCACCGGCACGGGTAAAACCGTCGCTTTTCTATTGCCGGCGCTACAGCATCTGCTGGATTTTCCGCGTAAGAACGGGGGGCCGCCGCGTATTTTGATCCTGACTCCCACCCGGGAACTGGCGATGCAGGTAGCCGAGCAGGCAACCTTACTGGCTGCCCAGACCACTCTGAAGGTATCCACCATTACCGGTGGCGTGGCCTATATGAATCATGCCGAAGTGTTCAGCGAAAATCAGGATATCGTCGTGGCCACCACGGGGCGCCTGTTACAATATATTCGCGAACATAACTTTGCCTGCGAGGCGGTAGAAACCCTGGTTCTGGACGAGGCGGATCGCATGCTGGATATGGGCTTTGCCGCCGATGTCCGACAAATTGCCGCAGAAACCCGTTGGCGCAAGCAGACTCTACTCTTTTCCGCCACCCTGGAGGGGGAGGCTATTGAGCAGTTTGCCGCCGATCTGCTGACCGATCCGGTCCGTGTTGATGCTGATCCTTCACGCCGTGAGCGCAAAAAGATCACTCAGTGGTACCATCTGGCTGATAATCTTGAGCATAAAAACGCCCTGCTGTGTCATCTGCTACAACAGGAAGAGGTGACGCGTACCATTGTGTTTGTGCGTAAACGGGAGCGGGTGCGTGAAGTCGTCCAGGTGTTGCAGCAGGCCGGTATCACCGCCAGCTATCTGGAAGGTGAAATGGTGCAGAGCAAGCGTAATGAAGCTATCCAGCGCCTGCGAGATGGTGAGGTCAATGTGCTGGTCGCAACCGATGTGGCGGCCCGTGGCCTCGATATTATGGATATCAGCCATGTGATCAATTTCGATCTGCCACGTACCGCGGATATCTATCTGCATCGCATTGGTCGTACCGCCCGCGCCGGTAAAAAAGGCACGGCCATCTCTCTGGTGGAAGCCCATGACTTCACACTGCTGGGCAAAATTGGTCGTTATCTGAATGAACCGCTAAAAGCCCGTATTATTGATGCTCTACGTCCTGTCAGCAAAACACCCTCCCTGAACAAAAGCAAAAAAGTCACAGGCAAGGAGAGCAGCGGCAAGAAGAAGAAACCGGTTGAGACTAAAAAGAAGAAGATTCGCCATCGCGATCGCAAAAACATCGGTAAGAGAAGACAACCTACGCAGGTGAGAACGGAGTCAGAGGAAGGGAGTTGAGAATCCAGCTACAGAGCTCAGATGTTTTCCCTCTCCCGGCCCTGACGGGCCACCCTCTCCCACAAGTGGGAGAGGGGAAGTGAAATTACAGGCTCTGGGTGAAAGTACGTGTAATCACGTCTCTTTGCTGCTCAGGTGTCAGCGCATTAAAACGCACCGCGTAGCCGGAGACGCGAATGGTCAGCTGAGGATATTTTTCCGGGTGCTCGATGGCATCTTCCAGAGTTTCGCGACGCAGAACGTTAACGTTCAGGTGCTGACCCCCTTCAACCTTAACTGTGGGCTGCAGATCCAGAGCCACTTCACGATATTCGAAATTACCCAGTTCCTGCACAGGAACAACTTGATCCTGCTGGTAAGTCTCTTTAGCGCACAGGCAGCGTGCTTCTTCTGTGTCACTGTCCAGTAACCAGAAAGAGTTTAACAGGGCACTGTTATCCGCTTTGGTAATCTGAATTCCACTAATCATGATCAATCTCCATCTTACATTTCTTGATTTAAGTCAAATTTCACTTTATGGCTCTCTGTATATCAACCTTACCCTTGATAAACATTGATCTAAATCAATTTATTTTGCCCATAAATTAACCATTAAAGATAATGATCTGAATTTTATAAAGTTATATCACAGGAGAAATTAAATTTTTTTGTAAATTTTAAAAAATATTTTAGTCCGGCGCAAAAACCAGAACTGTGACAACGAGAATGCAATTTCTCTGTTTGCCCCGGCCCAGGATCACGGTAAGCTAAATGACTTTGCATAATAGCGCTCCACTTTAGACTGGGTGCAGGTGGAGGCGGTACCGGTTCTCAGACGCGCCGCAAGTACGTCCCTGTAGGCTCGGCTTGCCGCGTCCTGCGGCAAACGGTCTGATAACCGGTACCGCCTCCACCTGTAGCACTATTATGATATCTATCTAACGTACAAATCACAGACCATCTATCAAGGAGAACCGTTATGTCTGCGTCTCTTACCTGGCATGATGTTATTGGCCAGGAAAAACAGCAGCCCTACTTTCAGCAGACCCTGAACACGGTTGCTGCAGAGCGTGCCGCCGGAAAAACCATCTATCCACCGCAGCAAGATGTGTTTAACGCGTTTCGGTTTACCGAGTTTACCGATGTGCGCGTGGTGATCCTCGGCCAGGATCCCTACCATGGCCCTAATCAGGCCCATGGGCTCTCTTTTTCTGTACGTCCGGGTATCACTCCCCCGCCTTCTCTGGTCAATATCTACAAAGAGCTGACCAGCGATATTGCCGGATTTACCGCACCCAAACATGGTTTTCTGCAAAGCTGGACCGAGCAAGGTATTTTGTTGCTCAATACCGTATTAACCGTAGAAGCAGGCAAGGCCCACTCTCATGCGCAACTGGGTTGGGAGACCTTCACCGATAAAGTGATTGAGGCCTTGAATGCACATCGTAAGGGCGTGGTCTTTTTGCTTTGGGGATCCCATGCCCAGAAGAAAGGGCGTTTTATCGACAGAGAGCGACACCACGTGCTGCAGGCACCTCACCCCTCGCCACTCTCTGCGCACCGGGGCTTTCTCGGCTGTAAACACTTCTCTATGACAAACCATCTGCTTAAGCAGCAAGGGGAAGTTCCTGTGGACTGGCAACCCCGACTGCCGGATGAAAAGTCATAGCTGGTGAGCTGGCACACTCTATTTGCTACAGAGGCGCGGAAGCCATATAGCGGCTATCCGCGACTCCGACACCGTCGTCATCACTGTGAGTCGACGGCAATATCTCACTCCGCCGCTTTAGAGACCGCAACA
>JBOFSC010000749.1:0-1656 GCA_051651345.1 Enterobacteriaceae bacterium | reverse complement strand
AAATCGCCGATCCGGCTCGATACGGTTTACCGACCTGTGGTGATCGACAAGGAGAGCGGGCAACCCGCCTGCCCCCCTTATCATCCTGAGCGGGTGCGTACCGAAATCTATGAGTACTGGCCTTCCGATCTGGCGGCGGTGTTTGCCCGCGCCGGGCTCAGCAAAAAAAGAGCGCCGGACACCTCCCACTGTGCGCAAAATGCAGCGCCTCTGGTACCAGGCGCTGCGCCGCAAATCCTCTCCCCCCTGCGCAATACCACTTACAGCCTGCGTTTCACCAGCAAGCAGCGCAACAGCATTGTTTTTAATGCCAGCAGCGATGGCGACAGCCGCACCCTCTACTGGTTTGTCGATGATATTTTTCTTGGCAGCACCGCCAGCAAACAGAATATTGAGTGGCAGCCACAGAAAAGCGGGCAATACCAAGTGCGTGCCGTGGATGACCACGGGCGTGCGGACAGACGTCTGTTAACGGTGGAGTTGATCGAGTGAAAACTCTTTTGAAGTTCCGTATCTAACTGATGTTATTAATCAATACATCACATTTTACAAACAATTTTTGCATGAAATGAACATCTCAGTACAATACGTCCATCAACTATTCTGGACTGATTTATGCTGACTGCTGTTCGTTCTGTTACTCTGTTTTTCTCTTTACTGCTGTTGTTCTGTGGTTTTAACTCTGCTATCGCCGCTCAACTGTTGCCCATCTGGGGCGATGAGGCACGGGCTCTGGGCTATGATTTGCCAGAGCCCTATGGTATTAACTTCAATTACATGAATATTCACCAGGATGTTCAAGTCAATAGCATCACCTTTAATGGTCTTGGCTGGCCCGGCTATATTGTACCTTCCTCGCTATTTAACATCGATGTCGGTCATACCCGTCAGCACAGCGATACGCAGACCATTAAACTGGATTTCTGGCTGTTTCCATTTATGAATCTGTATGGCCTTACAGGAAAAAGCAGGGGGAATACTCACTCCACTGTTTCAGTGGATTCAGATCCCTCACGCTTTCATGACAGTATGAGCAATATGCTGGCAACCATAGTACATACGATGAATCAAAATGGTCAGTTACGTGATCTCGATTTCGATCTGAAATTCGATGGCTCGACTTTTGGTGGCGGTACTGTACTGGCGGGCGGATACAAAAACTGGTTTGCTTTAACCGATCTCAATTTTACCCGAACCCATTTCTCTATTATTGACGGCAATATCGATGCTTTTACCCTGTCGCCGCGTATTGGCTATCGCTTTACCACACCCGCGCTCCCCTTTTTTAACCTGGGTAACGGTAAATTGAGCCTCTGGACCGGAAGTATGTATCAGAATATCCAGCAGGAGTTCAGAGGTAAATTATCAGATTTGTCGATGCCCGCCGGGTTACAGCAACTGATGCAGATTGCCAATATGAATGGTAATGCAGAGTTCGATGTGAAACAGCACTTACAATCACCGTGGAATATGCTGATCGGTGGTCAATATGCACTGACGCCCCATTTTAATATCACCTCTGAAATCGGCTTCTCTCAACGCAATAGCTTTTTTATCTCGGCTGAGTATCGTTTTTGAAATCTTAGTGGGATCGTGGCAAGCTGCGGCGCGCATAGAAAATCTGTGCGCCTTGATTGCGTACAGACATGTGATCTT
>JBOFSC010000748.1:0-3460 GCA_051651345.1 Enterobacteriaceae bacterium | reverse complement strand
GCACCTCCGGCAGTAAGGGGCGGCTGTTGTAGTTGGAGGACATGGACGCACCATAAGCACCGGTATCATGAAACAGCAGATAATCTCCCGGCACCGTTTCCGGTAACCGTTGGCTGGCGACGCTGCCGCCCTCCAGTTGGGTGAACAAATCGCCGGATTCACATACCGGCCCACCCACTACGGTCTCCTGTAAAGGGCGCCCGGCGACGGATTCACCATTGCGCGCTATCACCGAGATCTGATGGTAGCTGCCATACATCGCAGGGCGCATCAAATCATTGAAACCAGCATCCACCAGAGCATAGCGGCGTGAACCCATCATTTTTACCGCCCGTACCTCCGCCAGCAGAACACCGGCCTCCGCCACCAGAAAGCGTCCCGGCTCTATCTCTAATGTGACCGGATGCCCCAGAAGCGCCTCTATACGCTGACGCGCACTGTGCCACAGTTGATAGTAGTGAGCGATATCCACCGGCTCCTCATCAGCACGATACGGCGTGGATAATCCCCCTCCCGCCGAGATAGCCTGCAGATCCACTCCCGCCTGCTGAACCTGCTGCACCATGGCATCACACACCTGGCTCAGGTGCTGATAATCCACCCCGGAGCCGATATGCATATGCAGACCCACCAGCTTCAGGGAGTAACGCTTTACCAGCGCCAGCGCTTCCCGTAACTGGGTATGCCAGATGCCATGCTTGCTATTTTCGCCGCCGGTATTGGTTTTCAGGCTGTGCCCGTGACCAAAACCCGGATTGATCCGCAGCCATACCGGATGCCCGGCACAGCGCTGTCCAATCTGGGTTAACATATCAGGTGAGCCTGCATTGACCGCAATCTGCTGTTCAATCACCAGTTGCAGCGTGGCTTCGTCGATCACATCGGCGGTAAAGACAATATCATCACGCCCCTCGCCGCCCTGATAGCCCGCAGCCAGCGCTCGCTTGATTTCACCGTAAGAGACGGCATCCACCTTAACCCCCTGCTGTCTGATCAACTGCAGGATATGGATATTGGAGCAGGCTTTCTGGGCAAAGCGGATCACATCAAATGGGCGTAACTGAGCGATACGCTCACGGATGATCTGCGCATCATAAACCCATAGCGGCGTACCAAAACGCGCTGGTAGCGGCAACAAATTGGCGACGCTCAAGGCGTGGCTGTCATCGTAAACGGATTGTGGCATGATCCTTACCTTTTCTTATTCTCTTATCACAATCAAAATACCATACATGGAAAGCATGCCCGTTGTCATGCATTGTTTATCTTAATATTATGAATAGGTTACTGGTAACGCTGCAGGCTCAAATCCCGCCAGGCAATATCGGGGGTGATACCAGAAACCAGAGCCGCCAGCAGCTTGCCCGAACCACAGGCCATGGTCCAGCCCAGGGTGCCGTGACCGGTATTAAGCCAGAGATTATCGAAACGGGTATGACCAATAATCGGGGTACTGTCCGGGGTCATTGGTCGCAAACCGGTCCAGAACTCCGCCTGAGCCACATCCCCAGCCCGGGGAAACAGATCCTGGAACACTTTCTCCAGTGTGTGCCGACGGGAGGGGCGTAATTTCAGGTTATAGCCCGACAGCTCCGCCATGCCTCCCACCCGGATACGTTGATCAAAGCGTGTGATGGCCACCTTATACTTTTCATCCAACACCGTGGACTGAGGTGCGCCATGCTCATTGCCCATGGGAATGGTCAACGAATAGCCTTTCACCGGATACACCGGCAGTTTAAACCAGGGTTGCAGCAGTTCGCGGGAGTAAACGCCACAGGCCATCACATAGAGATCCCCCTCAATCACCTCTTCGCTACACTGTGCCCCTGTAATCTGTCGACCATCACTCAGCAGGCGAGAAACGGTGCAGCCATAGCGAAAATCCACGCCCGCTTGTGCGGCCCGCTGTGCCAGTTGTTGGGTGAACTGATAGCAATCCCCAGTTTCATCATTGGGTAAACGCAGGCCACCCGCCAGTTTATGACGTACCTGCTCCAGCGCCGGTTCATACTCACTTAATTCATGTGCCGAAAGTAACTGATAAGGAATACCACACTGTTCCAGCAGCGCAATATCTTTAGCAGCACCTTTGCACTGGGTGTTGGTGCGAAAGAGCTGTATGGTGCCCAGGTGTCGCTGCTCAAAGTGGAGCTGTAATTCTGTTTGCAAATGTTGCAGACACTGCATGCTATATTCCGACAGGCGCAGCATACGCTCTTTGTTAACCTTGTAGCGGGATTGGGTGCAGTTAAGCAACATCTGCCACATCCATTGCCATTGGAACAGTGTTCCATCCGGCCTGATGGAGAGCGGCGCATCCTGCTGCAATAACCACTTCATGGCTTTGAAAGGAATTCCGGGTGCAGCCCAGGGACTGGTGTAGCCAAAAGAGATCTGACCAGCATTGGCATGACTGGTTTTCAGCGCCGGACCGGGTTCACTTTCCAGCACGGTAACCTGATGTCCCTGCTGTGCCAGATACCAGGCACTGGTCACCCCAATAACGCCACTGCCCAATACAACGATTCGCATCACGCCTCCGGGTCTGTTTTAGCTGTCTGTTCAAAATGGTAACATGATTAGTGTGTTATTAATTATGACATTAATTAATAATTACTATTTATATACATAGTTTAAACGAAAATCACACTTTATCATAATTACCACTCAGCTCATAAAACCCGTTGTCCGGTTGAAACCGTGAAACGGAAATGCCTTTCAATGCGTTTAGCAACCCACAGGATCACCGAGGTGATCAACAGATAGACGATAGCGACCAGTGAATAGACCAGCAAAAACTGGAAATTCTCTGTTGCCACCTCTTGCATGCGTGCGAAAAAGTCGGTGTAACCAATCAAAAAAACCAGTGCAGTATCTTTCAGATTACTCATCGCCTGGTTCGTCAGGGTGGGAATGGAGGCGACAACCGTCTGTGGCAGAATAATATACCAGTAGATTTCCAGCTTACTGAATCCCATGCTTTCGGCAGCTTCCAACTCGCTCGGGTCAATCGCCAGATAGGAGGATAATAGATAAGAGGCATTGTAAGCCGCAACATTCAGGGTGAAACCGGCCAGGGCAGCTTCAAAAGCAGTGATATGCCAGCCCAAAGTGGGGGAACCATAATAGATCACAAACAGCAGGGCGATAAGAGGTGTTCCTTTAAAAAAGGAGACATAGCCCTCGGCGATTTTGCGGATCAGATGCTGCTTGCTGGTGAGAAAATAGAGTAAGACGATACCCGCCACTAATCCACTCAGGGTAATCAATGCAGCGAGGATCAATGTATTGCACAAACCATCCAGAATAAGGGAAGAGTTATACGTAGGATCTTTAGGATCAACCAACTGATAACGATAGAAAAAATGACGTATTTTTAGAAAAAAGAGTGGAAAGTGTGCTGTGATCATGATCAAATGATCATTCGCCAAAACAACCAACACAACCAACACAACCA
>JBOFSC010000747.1:0-1557 GCA_051651345.1 Enterobacteriaceae bacterium | reverse complement strand
CCGATACCGAGATTAAACGCCCGGTACTGTTTTGCCAGTTGGGTACCGCCATAAAGGGTCCAACTTGCCGGTAAACCGCGCAACATAACGCCCTGGAAAAACAGAGGCCGATTCTGTTGTCGGTTGCCGCTGCGGTACTCTCCGGCAGTCAACGCATAGCGGGTATGGCCTTCGCGCTGTAACATCGGCACTGAGGCCCAGGGGACGGTAAACTCTTGAGTACTCCCATCCTCTTCTTTAACCGAAATCTGTAGATCACCTGCGTTGCCTGCCGCATAAAGATCGTTGATGGTGAAAGGTCCCGGAGGCACGGTGTTTTGATAGATACCATAACCGTTTTGTTTAATGGTCACCTGCGCTGTCCCGCGTGCGATGCCATGGATCACGGGTGCATAGCCTCTCTGGCTGTCAGGCAGCATATTATCGTCTGAGGCAAGCTGGACACCACGAAAGCTGATGCCATAAAAAATATCACCCTGAGTATAGCTATCCCCCAGGGTCAGACGCGAACGAAGGGGAGTGATATCCCGCTGCAGGTATGAATTGACATTCTGCCATTTGTTGTCGTTATTTGCGGTATCGCCATTACTGCTGTAGCTCCAGGTGCTGTTATTGCGTAAACGCCAGGCGCTGATATTGAGTCCGTTGTGCAGATTGAGATATGAGGTGTTCCTTGTGCCGCTATTATCGCGGCGGATATTGCTACCGGTCAGATTGTAATTAATCATTGCGGCAGTGATACCCTGGTCCCACATTTCCGGGGGGATATAATCGCGAGCTCGGTTGTCCATAAACGCTTGCGGTACAGAGAGATAGAGTCGCTGCTGGCCCACAACGAAGCGTGAAGTTGACCCCTCGATCATAGAGGTAAACGGCATACAGTGATCTGTCAGGCCGGTCATCACTTCTGGCGCCTGGATATTGACGCCCATAGCCGCCAGTTGCCCTCGTGTCAGGCAGGGTACCAGTCCCTGATCATTGTCACCTGTCTGGAACGTGATATCTCTTGTGGTAAAAAAACCGTCGTTCAGATAAATATCGACACGGTAGGTGCCAGGGGGCACTTCCTGGCCCTTTTCGAACCCGGAGAGATCGGCCACTGCAGCCGGATCGTCCGCCAGAAAGCGGGGGTTAAAATAGAGCTCTGCGCGGGGAGAAAATATTTGCAATGCGATCAAATATGCCAGCAGGGACCAGGTAAAGCGGCCACCAGACAGGCGCTGACCGCTTTTCACTTCCCGGCAATCCATATACTCTGCAGCATATTTTAGATGTGACATATTCCCTCCGGTCCAATAGTGCCGGCAGCTAACGTTCTTTTTATTTGGGAGATATCGTGTCTGAGCCTGACCCGTTCAGGGTTATTGCATGACGCCCTTCATTTGCGCTGTCAACGCACCATAATCATTGATCGTACGATAGGTAATATGACGCTCTGCCGTCGACGGGAGTTTGACGGAAGTCTCTCCGAAAGGCGGCACCAGGGCATTGTCCAGTAACCGGGAGCCCGCACGCAGTTCTGTGACAGTCAGATAATAGGGCGTAGGATTAGTCAGT
>JBOFSC010000746.1:0-6364 GCA_051651345.1 Enterobacteriaceae bacterium | reverse complement strand
GTCGCATTGAGCGAAGGCTCGATTCTGGTTCGCTTTACCAGTACCGATGTGCAACTGAATGCCCGGGAAGTGCTGATGTCCAAACTGGGAGATCAGTTTGTGGTGGCACTGAACCTGGCACCGGCGACGCCGCACTGGTTATCTCTGTTCGGTGCCGAACCGATGAAGTTGGGGCTGGATCTCCGTGGTGGTGTGCACTTCCTGATGGAAGTGGATATGGAAACCGCCATGAGCAAGCTGCAGGAGCAGTATATTGATTCCATTCGCAGCGAACTGCGCGCTCAAAACGATTCAGACAATCCCCCTATTCCTTACACGAAGGTGAGTAAAGCCGCTAACGGCGGTGTTGATGTCACCTTTAGCGACAGCGATGCCCGCGATAAAGCTATTGCTCGACTTTCCGGCAAATTGCGTGATCTGGTGTTCAGTGCCAGGGGCAGCAATGCCCTGAATGCGCGTATGACAGATGAACGTCTGCGTGAAGCCAGAGAGTATGCCGTACAGCAGAATATCACCATCCTGCGTAACCGGGTCAATCAGCTCGGTGTGGCTGAACCCCTGGTACAGCGCCAGGGGGCGGATAAGATAGTGGTGGAACTGCCTGGTATCCAGGATACGGCGCGGGCCAAAGAGATTCTCGGGGCCACCGCCACACTGGAGTTCCGTCTGGTGAATACCAATGTGGATATGGCTCAGGTACAACGCGGGCTGGTTCCTGCGGACTCTGAGGTGAAATACAACCGTGAAGGCCAGCCTGTAGTGCTATTAAAGCGGGTAGTCCTCACAGGGGATCATATTACCGACTCCACCTCCGGCTCTGATGAGTATGGTCAGCCGAAAGTGGATATCACGCTGGACAGCGCTGGCGGTAGTATTATGTCCAACTTCACCAAAGAGAATCTGCAAAAGCCAATGGCAACCCTGTTTATCGAATATAAGGACAGCGGCAAGAAAGATGCCAATGGCCGTTCTATTCTGGTGAAGCAGGAAGAGGTGATTAACGTCGCCACTATCAAGAGCCGTCTGGGCAGCCGTTTCCAGATCACCGGTATTAGCAATCCGGGAGAAGCGCGCCAGTTATCACTGCTGCTGCGTGCCGGAGCGCTGATCGCACCGATTCAGATCGTTGAAGAGCGCACCATCGGCCCGACGCTGGGTATGCAGAATATCAAACAGGGTCTGGAAGCCTGTCTGTGGGGATTGATCGCTTCTGTACTGTTTATGGTGCTCTACTATCGCAAGTTCGGTCTGTTCGCCACCACGGCGCTGCTGGCTAACCTGGTGTTGATCGTCGGTATTATGTCGTTGCTGCCGGGGGCGACCCTCACCATGCCGGGAATCGCCGGTATTGTGTTGACCCTGGCCATGGCGGTGGATGCCAACGTACTGATCAACGAACGGATCAAAGAGGAGCTACGCAACGGACGCACGGTACAGCAGGCGATTCATGAAGGGTATAAAGGGGCCTTCAGCAGTATTTTTGATGCCAATATCACCACCCTGATCACGGCTATCATTCTTTATGCTGTGGGGACCGGAGCGATTAAAGGCTTTGCTATCACTCTCTCCATCGGTGTTGCCACCTCCATGTTCACGGCTATCGTCGGTACACGAGCGATTGTGAACTTGCTGTATGGCGGTAAACGCATTGACAGGTTATCTATTTAAGGAGCGCGTTGTGGCAAAAGATTATACTGTTGAACAGCTCAACTATGGCCGTAAAGTCTATGATTTTATGCGCTTTGACAACCTGGCGTTTTGTATTTCTGGTTTCCTGTTGATCGCCTCTTGCATTATCATCGGAGTCAAAGGCTTTAACTGGGGGCTGGATTTTACCGGCGGAACCGTGCTGGAAGTCTCTCTGGAGAAAGCGCCGGATATGCCTCAGGTGCGGGAATCCCTGGAAGCCGCCGGGTTTAAAGACCCTATCGTGCAGAACTTTGGCAGCAGTCGCGAAATCATGATCCGCCTGGCACCGGTCGCCGGTAACCAGGGGGGGGAGATAGGCGCGCAGGTGGTTAAGGTCCTGCAGGAGCATATCGATAAGGGTGCCACCATCAAGCGGGTCGAGTTTGTGGGCCCCAGCGTGGGGGCAGAACTGGCGCAGGATGGGGCCATGGCACTGCTGGCGGCGTTGATCTGTATTCTGATTTACGTCGGTTTCCGTTTCGAGTGGCGTCTGGCCATGGGGGCGGTATTGTCACTGGCGCACGACGTGATCATCACCATGGGGGTTGTCTCCCTGTTCCATCTGGAAGTGGACCTTACCATCGTGGCCTCTCTGATGTCGGTTATCGGTTATTCCCTGAATGACAGTATCGTGGTATCAGACCGGATACGGGAGAATTTCCGTAAAATACGCCGTGGCACCTCCTATGAGATCATGAACGTATCTTTGACGCAGACATTGAGCCGAACCTTAATGACATCCGGTACCACATTACTGGTGGTCTTGATGCTCTATATTTTTGGTGGCACTATGCTGCAGGGCTTCTCTCTGGTACTGTTAATCGGTGTATTTATTGGAACTATCTCCTCTATTTACATCGCGTCTGCTCTGGCGTTAAAACTGGGCATGAAGAGAGAGCATCTGCTGGTTCAGCAGGTAGAGAAAGAGGGAGCGGATCAGGCTTCGCTGTTGCCCTGACAGCACCGTTTGATCTTATTATCTATCCAGACAGGAGTTATCGATGCATTGTCCATTCTGCTGTGCAGGAGATACAAAAGTGATCGACTCCCGTCTGGTGGGAGAAGGTTTGCAGGTACGCCGCCGACGGGAGTGTATAGAGTGTCACGAACGCTTTACCACCTTTGAGTCGGCGGAGCTGCTGATGCCGCGCGTGGTCAAAAGTAATGATGAACGCGAGTCATTCAGCGAAGAGAAATTACGCAACGGCATGTTACGGGCATTAGAAAAACGCCCGGTAAGTGCTGATGATATTGAGATAGCGATCGATCAGATCAAACTGCAACTGCGTGCATTAGGGGAGCGGGAAATCTCGACCAAAACCATTGGCAATATGGTCATGGAAGCATTGAAGCGGCTGGATAAGGTTGCTTATATCCGTTTTGCTTCTGTGTACCGCAGTTTTGCCGATATTAAAGAGTTTGGTGAAGAGATTGCACGACTACAGGATTTTCCTTAAATGCGCCAGGATACTCGATTTATGTGCCACGCTATTGAGCTGGCACGCCAGGGTCGTTATACCACCCCTCCCAACCCCAATGTCGGGTGTGTGATTGTCAACGGGGATCAGATTGTGGGTGAAGGTTTTCACCTGTGTTCCGGAGACCCTCATGCGGAAGTGCATGCACTGCGTATGGCGGGGGAGAAGGCCAAAGGAGCCACGGTGTATGTGACCCTTGAGCCTTGTTGTCATCACGGTAAAACCCCTCCCTGCACTGATGCGTTGATCGCGGCGGGTGTCGCCCGGGTGGTTATCGCCATGCAGGACCCCAATCCCCTTGTTGCGGGTGGGGGCAGTCGTCAACTGCAGGAGGCGGGCATTGCGGTGAGCTGTGGCCTGCTGAGCGATGAAGCTGAAGCACTCAATCCCGGTTTTTGTAAGCGGATGCGTACGGGGTTACCTTATGTGCGCATGAAGCTGGCCGCCTCACTGGATGGTAAAACCGCCATGGCCTCCGGTGAGAGTCAGTGGATCACCTCAGCGGAATCCCGCCAGGATGTCCAACGCTGGCGGGCAGAAAGCTCGGTGATCCTCAGCACCTCCGCCACAGTGCTGACCGATGATCCTTCGCTGACCGTGCGTTGGTCGGAGCTGGATAGCGAGACACAGGCAATCTATCCGCAGGAGAGATTGCGTCAGCCGGTGCGTGTGATCACAGACAGTGATAACCGGGTGACAACACAGTGTAAGGTGCTACATCAACCCGGCGAGACCTGGCTGGCTCGTCATCGTAGCAGTGATGTGGACTGGGGTGACTGTGCAGTACAAGAGTTATTATTGCCACATACAGGGCAGGGTATCGATTTACTGGCCCTGATGCAGTTATTGGGTAGTAAAGAGATCAATAGCATCTGGACCGAAGCCGGACCAACTCTGGCGGGTGCATTATTGCAGGCGGGTCTGGTGGATGAGCTGTTTCTCTATATCGCACCGAAGATCCTCGGCCACACCGCGCGGGATCTCTGCTTTCTGCCCGGCCTGAAAAAATTACAGGATGTACCGAACTTTCGCTTACTGGATCAACGGCAGATAGGGCCGGATATCCGTTTGCGTCTGCTGCCGGAAGTCTGACTTTAAATAACCACCTTGATGAGGGGAAAACCAATGAATGTGATCCAGGGGAGCGTACTGGCGCCTGATGCCAGGGTTGCTATCGTGATTGCGCGCTTTAATTCATTTATCAATGAAAGTTTACTCAGCGGTGCATTAGATGCGCTTGGGCGTGTCGGTCAAGTGGCTGAAGAGAATATTACCGTTGTCTGGGTTCCCGGTGCTTTTGAAATTCCGGTGGCGGTACGTAATCTGGCCGATACTGAACAGTATGACGCCATTATTGCCCTGGGAACGGTGATCCGGGGTGGCACCGCGCACTTCGACTATGTAGCCGGAGAGTGCAGCTCTGGTTTAGCGCGGGTGGCTTTAGAGAGTGGTATTCCGGTGGCATTTGGTGTCCTGACCACAGATTCTATCGAGCAGGCTATCGAAAGAGCTGGGACCAAAGCGGGTAACAAGGGCATAGAAGCCACCATGGCAGCATTGGAAATGATCAATGTGGTCAGAGCCATTCAGGTTTGAGCCAGTTGCAACAGACTGGTTGTAAAGAGATTGGTTTGATAAAGGTAAATGTAAAAGAGGATCGTGTAGTGAAACCTTCGACCCGACGCCGTGCAAGGGAGTGCGCCGTTCAGGCACTATATTGCTGGCAGATTTCCAATAACAGTATCCAGGATATCGAGCAGCAGTTTATTGCTGATGAGCACTTGCAGGGAGCGGATACCACTTACTTCCATCAACTGTTCGCTGGTGTTACCGCTAACGTGGATGAACTGGATGAACTGATGTCACCCTGTTTGTCACGCAAGCTGGATGAACTGGGGCAGGTGGAGAAGGCCATACTGCGTTTGGCGCTATACGAACTGAGTCGGCGACAAGATGTTCCCTATAAGGTGGCGATCAACGAAGCCATAGAGCTGGCCAAGATCTTTGGTGCGGAAGAGAGCCACAAATTTATCAATGGCGTGTTGGATAAGGTTGCGCCACAAGTGCGGAAGAAGTAGCCAACATGAGCGAGGGTGAATTCGAACTGATAGCGCATTACTTTAACCGACCCGGCGTCCGGCGATACGATGTTCGCCTGGGCGTGGGGGATGACTGTGCTTTGATGCAACTGGATGCGCAGCAGATGCTGGCTGTCAGTACGGATACCCTGGTTGAAGGCACGCATTTTCTTCCGGGCAGTGCACCGGCGGATATCGCTTACAAAGCCCTGGCGGTGAATTTAAGCGATCTCGCCGCTATGGGTGCACAGCCAGCCTGGCTGACACTGGCACTGACACTCCCGGAAGCCAGTCCCGTCTGGTTACAGGCTTTCAGTGATGAACTCTATCGCGGGCTGGCTGAGCAGGAGATGCAACTGGTTGGCGGCGATACCACCAAAGGCCCGTTGTCCATTACGCTGACTGTTTTTGGCCTGCTGCCGCTGGGGCGTTCACTACTGCGCTCCGCAGCGGTCGCGGGTGACTGGATCTATGTGACCGGAACGTTGGGAGACAGTGCTGCTGGATTGGCTCTGCTGCAGGAGCGCCTGGAAGTGACTCACAAAGGGGACAGGGACACTTTGTTGCAACGCCACTTGCGTCCTACGCCACGTCTGATGACGGGTCACACGATTCTGGGTTTGGCCACTGCAGCCATCGATATTTCTGATGGTCTGCTGGCGGATCTGGGCCATATTCTCCTGGCCAGTGGCTGCGGGGCCTGCATTGAGGTGGACAAATTACCCCTTTCTGAGGCGTTTAAACGCCATGTCCCGGCGCAGCAGCAGTTAAGTTATGCTCTGACGGGAGGTGAGGATTATGAACTCTGTTTCTGTGTCCCGGATAGCCGACGTCATGCTGTGGAGCAGGCGCTAACGCGCAAGGGGGAGAGTTTTACCGTCATTGGACGTATTACGGATAAACAGGGACAACTGACTCTGTTGCAGAATGGTAACCCGGTGACTGTTGAGGGCAGTGGGTTCGATCATTTCCGAGGTTAACTTTACCACTTTCAAACGTAGCACCTCAATTCCCCTCCACGGAGGGGAATTTTCACTTCTCCTCCCAGCCTTCAATCTGCCGCCTAATCCCTTCGGCATCCAGACCCAGCTCACGATGCCATTCTGCGGGTTCCCCCTG
>JBOFSC010000745.1:0-3809 GCA_051651345.1 Enterobacteriaceae bacterium | reverse complement strand
GGTGCTGTGGTTGTGTTGGTTGTTTTGGCGAATGATCATTTGATCATGATCACAGCACACTTTCCACTCTTTTTTCTAAAAATACGTCATTTTTTCTATCGTTATCAGTTGGTTGATCCTAAAGATCCTACGTATAATACTCTGCTACAAGTGCCGGCGGGTATCTTCGGTGATAAATATGGGCGCAAGAAAATTCTGGTACCAGGATTTATGCTATTTGCCGCTTTTATTGCCGCTGTGAGTATTTCCCCAGGTTTTCTGATTTTTATTATTTTTTGGATGATGACGGGGGCTTCTCAGGGTGCCTATTATGGCCCTCAATATGCCCTCTCTTCAGAAGCCATCCCGAAACAGTGGATAACTCTGGGCAGTGCGATTATTGGCAGTGGCATGTCCTTTGGTATTGCCCTGGGCTACTACCTTTCCAGTTTTCTGGTGGATACGTTTCATACCTCCTGGAAAACACCTTTTTTGGTGATTGCGGTGCCGGTGTTTCTGATTGCGGTGCCGGTGTTTCTGATTGCTCTGGCGATGCTGTTTTTGGTGCGGGAGCATGCCACTCCCCCTGATGTGACGGCTGGCGTGAAAAGTGAGGCAAACGTCCAGCAGAGCCAATTTCACTTTTTTGACCTGTTCCGTAACCGCAATCTGGTGATGGCCTATATCACTATTTTCTGCTCCATCTACGGCTTTTTTGTCATTATCACCTGGTTGCCCTATTACCTGCAGCAAGAGAGGGGCATGGATATTGTTTATGCGGCGGGTATTGCTTCTATTGTGCCCTGGATATCGGTATTGGGGACGCTGCTGTGCAGTTACGTGTCGGATAAATTGGGCAGAAGAAAACCGGTGGTGCTGTTTATGATGCCCCTCTCTTTGCTGGCTGTTTTTGGTATTGTTTACTCCACGTCAGAATGGGTATTGATTTCGGTGCTGGTGCTCTATGGATTGATTGGTAAGATCAGTTTAAATCCGGTATTGGTGGCGCTGGTGGCGGATAATGCCCCTAAAGCCTCGCTCAGTACTGCGTTTGGTCTGTATAACTTTTTTGGGATGGCCGCCTCTATATTTGCGCCCTATATTACCGGCTTTATTGCCGATCAGACCGGCAGCCTTAACGCGGGATTCTATTTTGCCGCGTTGATCACGGTGGTGGGGATTATTGCGATGCTGTTTGTCAGGGAGGGGTAAATTCAACCCCCGCCAGGAAAACGCAGCACAAATTTGGCCCCTTGTGGTTTGGCATCCTCGATATCTATCGTGCCCTGATGCAGTGCAACCACTTGCGCCACGATAGACAGCCCGAGACCATAGCCGCTGGTCTGCTTATCCCAGTTTCTTTCCAGACGATAGAAGGGTTCAAAGATGCGCGGACGTGCCTTAAGAGGGATGCCCGGGCCATCATCCTGAACACAGATCTCAATACGACCATCGGTGAGGGTCTCCACATTCAGCCAGACACGTTTGCGGGCGTAGCGAATGGCATTTTGCAGCAGATTATTGAGCATTCTGGCGATCAGGCGTTGATCACCGTTAAAAAGCAGTCTGTCTGGCATGGGCTGCAGAATAATATCTTTGTCTATTACCAGGGGTGCCAAACGCTGCTGGCACTGGAGTAGCAGCTGCGGCATATCGAATGGTTCCCTGTGCAGCAGATGTGGCTGGTTAAGGGTGGTCAATTGTAGTAGCTCGCTGACCAGAGTATTGAGTTCAGTCAGATCGGAGTGCATATCGTCAATGCGGTTCAGCAGTGGAGGGCTGGTGGTTTCCTGTTGTAATAGCGCCAGACCAAACTCCAGACGGGCGATGGGGGTGCGCAGTTCATGGGAGACGGAGTGCATCAGATCGCGCTGGCTGGTGATCAATTGCTGAATATGGCTGGCCATCTGATCCATCCCTTCAGAAATAGGCCGAATACTGCTGTATCTACGCAGACCCGTCCGGGCCGAAAAGTCCCCGGCACGAATCTTCTCCGCCATGCGACGCAATTTTAGCAGATCGCGCCAGTGCATCGTTGCCCAGAAAGTGACAATCAGCAGAACCAGGCTAAAATCCCAGATGTAATAGATCAATCTTAACTGCTCCAGCATCTTATTGGCAGGAGAAGTTATGCTATTATAATTCAATAGCTTATTTTGATTGGGGAACCAGAGGTAATAGTGGAATTCCAGATTAGGTTCAATTACCAGTACGATCCCTTCTGCCAGCAACTGTTGTTGTTTCTCTGGCGGTATAACTGAAAGAACGTCCTGTAAGGGCAGTTCCTCAATGATTCTCTTTTGCCTGTACTGTTGCAGACGCTGTTGCCACTGCTCTGCAGAGTTACTGCTATTCAGGTACTGTTGCAGCAAAAAAGCCTCGGGAGAATCTATCTTCATTACCAGACGTTCCCAATAATCCGGAAACAGATAATAAACAGTCTTTTCAAAGAGCAGAGGGCTGACAAAGATGACCAGCAACATCAGGGGAAAAACTCGGGTAACCAGACGCCACATGGCTTAACTCCATTTCCGTGAATCGAACAGATAACCTTCACCCCATACAGTGCGGATCTTTTCGCCGTCATCATCTTCGAATTTGCGTCGCAGGCGGGAAATATTATTATCGATACTGCGATCCTGACCATCAAACTCAATCCCGCG
Organism: Enterobacteriaceae bacterium; assembly: GCA_051651345.1. Lineage (GTDB taxonomy): Bacteria > Pseudomonadota > Gammaproteobacteria > Enterobacterales > JBOFSC01 > JBOFSC01. The sequence continues at coordinate 1,167 of JBOFSC010000745.1, read as the reverse complement.
CATTTTCTTTAATAACTGATCGCGATTGAGTACCGTATCGGCGGATTGTGCCAGGGCCAGCAGCAGGCGAAACTCAGAACCACTAAGCTCAACAGTATGCTGCTGCCAGCTTACCAGCCGCCGCTGCAGGCTGATGGAGAGAGAACCAAACTGCAGAGTGTCATCGGGGGTGGCAGGTTCGGCCTTGTGGCTGCGCCGCAACAAAGCACGCAGTCTGGCCAACAGCACTCTTGGCTGGATCGGTTTATTGACATAGTCATCTGCCCCCTGCTCCAGGCCGGAGACTTCATCAAAAGCATCTTCTCGCGCGGTTAAAATCAGGATGGGTGTTTCGCTTATGGCGCGGATCTGGCGGCACACCACCATACCATCGAGACCCGGCAGCATGAGATCCAATACCACAATATCGGGTTGGATCTGCTGAAAACGGCTTAGTGCAATATCGCCGCGGGCCACGATATGCACCTGGAACTCATAGGAACAGAGATACTCTTCAATCAGTGCGGATAAGCGTCTGTCATCTTCAACCAGCATCACCTGAAACATCCTGCCACTCCCTCTGCGCAAAAGTAGCAGTATAACCTGCTATTGTGACCAGTGAAGCGATCAGATACAAATTGCTACAATTGGTTATATCTCTCTGCAATTGCATGACAAAGCTCAGATATTTTATGTACTCCAGCGGTGATAGCGTGATGGAAACATTACGCTGACACGGATGCAACGGCTTCCGTGACCATGACACACCACAGGAGCCTGAAAATGGAAACTAACCTACTACAAAAAAGAGTCTTACCTTTAGCGACCGCCTTGTTGTTGCCCTTGCTGCTACCGACAGCTAATGCCATGGACAGTGAGTTTTCGCTGGGATTAGGTGTCGGTGTACAACCGCAATATGCAGGCAGTAATAAAAGTGCGGTATCAGCCATGCCAATGATAGATTATCGTCTGGGAGATCACTTTTTCGCCAGTACGCTGCAGGGGATCGGTGCTGAACTCTACTATCCGGTGGGTGATGTTCATCTCTATGGTCGCACAATGTTTAATTATGATCCGGGCCGCAAAGAGAAAGAAGAGGATGTTTTTGGTAAGGGCAAAAAGAAGATAATTAAAAAACTCCGGGGAATGGGGGATATTAAAGGCACCCTGACAGAGGCATTAGAGATG
>JBOFSC010000744.1:0-8255 GCA_051651345.1 Enterobacteriaceae bacterium | reverse complement strand
GGGAGAGCGTGGATGCCTGGGATTCCGTGCGTCTGGCGCTGTTTGGGCTGATCGGTAAAAGCGAGACAGAGATCGGGGTCATGCACCCGGATTCAGATATTGTCGTGCTTAAGCGTCTGGATCTGAGCCACTGGCAGTGGTCGCCGGATAAGCAGGACCCGGTACAGACCCTGGGGATCGTGCCCCTGGGGCCGAAGATTGAGCCCGTACTGGCGGAGGTGAAAACCGATTCCGCCGCGCAAAAAGCCGGACTATTGGCGGGGGATCGCATCGTCAGGATTGGTGGCAAGAGCGTGGACAACTGGCGGGTGCTGGCGATCGAAATTCGTGATCACCCCTCCATGCCGCTCGCATTATCAATAGAAAGAGAGGGGGCACCCTTGTCTTTAACCCTGATACCGGATACAAAATATCATGACGGAAAAAGTGAAGGGTTTGCCGGTATCATCCCTAAAGTGATCCCGTTGCCTGAGAAGTATCAGTTTGTGCGCCAATACGATCCGGTGAGTGCATTAAGTGAAGCGGCAAGCAAAACATGGCGTTTAACACAATTAACTGTAGATATGATTGTTAAGTTAATCACAGGTGATGTTAAACTGAATGCCCTGAGTGGGCCGATCTCCATCGCTCAGGGGGCAGGGGTGTCTGCTGAATATGGTGTGGTATCGTTTATGCTGTTTTTGGCACTGATCAGCGTTAATCTGGGGGTGATCAACCTCTTTCCGTTGCCAGTGCTCGATGGGGGGCATCTGTTATTCCTGTTGATCGAAAAGATCAAGGGAACACCAGTATCCGAGCAGGTTCAAGAGTACAGTTATCGCATAGGAGTTATGGTGTTGCTGTTATTGATGGGACTTGCACTTTTCAATGATTTCTCGCGCCTGTAAAGGCGGGGATTAGGATAACGAATAAAACGATGGCGATGAAAAAGTTGCTCATAGCGTCGCTGCTGCTCAGCAGCGCAACTGTATATGGTGCTGAAGGATTCGTGCTAAAGGATATTCAGTTTGAGGGGTTGCAACGTGTCGCAGTAGGTGCTGCCCTGCTCAATATGCCGGTACGTGTCGGTGAGACAGTCACTAACGAAGATATCAGTAAAACTATCCACGCCTTGTTTGCCACGGGCAACTTTGAGGATGTCAAAGTGTTGCGTGATGGCGACAAACTGATCGTTCAGGTGAAAGAACGGACTACCATTGCCAATATCACCTTTACCGGTAATAAGTCGGTGAAGGAAGAGATGCTCAAACAGAATCTGGATACCTCCGGTGTTCGGGTGGGTGAGGCACTGGACCGCACTAAAATCAGCTCCATCGAGAAGGGGCTGGAAGATTTCTACTTCAGCGTGGGTAAATATAACGCCACGGTGAAAGCGGTGATCACGCCGTTGCCACGCAACCGGGTCGATATGAAGCTGGTGTTTACTGAAGGGCCTTCCGCGAAGATCGAACAGATCAATATCGTCGGTAACCACGCCTTCACCACCGATGAACTGGTCTCCCGTTTCCAGTTGCGCGATAGCGTGCCCTGGTGGAACCTGATGGGGGATCGCAAGTACGAGAAGCAAAAGCTCTCCGGTGACCTCGAAGTTCTGCGCAGTTTCTATCTGGACCGCGGTTACGCGCGTTTTACCATTGATTCCACTCAGGTCAGCCTGACGCCGGATAAGAAAGGGATCTATATCACCATCAATATCACCGAGGGTGATAAATATGAGCTGAGTAGCATCGATCTCACCGGTAATATGGCGGGGCTGCAATCCTCTATTGAGAAGGTGATTCAGATTAAGCCGGGCGAGTTGTATAACGGCACCAGGGTCACCCATATGGAGGAGGAGATCAAATCGGTGCTGGGCCGCAATGGTTACGCCTTCCCCCGTGTGCTGACACAGCCGGAGATCAACGACAAAGACAAAACGGTGAAGCTGCACGTCAACGTGGATGCGGGCAACCGTTTCTATGTGCGCCGAATTATTTTTGAAGGCAACGAAGTGTCCAAAGATTCCGTATTGCGCCGTGAAATGCGTCAGATGGAGGGCTCCTGGCTCGGTAGTGAGCAGGTGGAGCAGGGTAAAGAGCGTCTCAATCGTCTCGGCTTCTTTGAAACCGTCGATGTGGATACCCAGCGGGTGCCCGGCGTGCCGGATCAGGTGGATGTGATCTATAAGGTTAAGGAGCGTAATACCGGTTCCTTTAACTTTGGTATCGGTTATGGTACGGAAAGTGGCGTCAGTTTCCAGGTGGGCCTGGAGCAGGATAACTGGCTGGGTACCGGTAACTCGGTGGCGATCAACGGTACCAAAAACGACTATCAAAACTATATCGAACTGTCGATGACCGACCCCTACTTTACGGTGGATGGTGTCAGTTTAGGCGGGCGCATATTCTACAATGATTTTACCGCTAATGACGCCGATCTGTCTGACTACACCAACAGCAGTTACGGCTTTGATACCACGATGGGCTTCCCGATCAACGAAAATAATCGCCTGCGTTTCGGCGTGGGTTATGTGCGTAATGATCTCTCCAACATGAAGCCACAAGTGGCCATGTGGGACTATCTGAAGTCGGTGGATAAAGAGTACCGTTACGACAGAAAAGCCAGCTTTAGCACCGATGATGTGCTGCTCAATATGGGCTGGAACTATAATACCCTGGACAGAGGCTTCTTCCCCACTTCAGGTATCAGTAACGATCTGAGCGGTAAGGTCTCGGTGCCCATCAGTGACAACGCATTCTATAAAGTGGTTCTGAACACCGATTCCTATCTGCCTTTGACCGACAGCCGTGAATGGGTGGTGAGAGGCCGTGGTCGTTTGGGCTATGGTGATGGTTTCGGCAATAAACAGTTGCCTTTCTATGAGAACTTCTATGGTGGGGGTTCCAGTACGGTACGTGGTTTCCGCACCAATACCATTGGTCCCAAGGCGGTCTACTACAATGACCAGGGCGGAATTAATTACAACGCAGAGCGGGATGATGCGGTGGGGGGTAACGCCATGGCGGTCGCCAGTATGGAGTTAATTACGCCGACGCCGTTCCTCAGCGAAAAATATTCAACTGCGGTGCGTACCTCCCTGTTCTTCGATGCCGGTACCGTATGGGATACCGACTGGAAGAAGATAGATGGTTTCCCTGATTATGGCGATCCTGCCAATATCAGAACCTCTGCGGGCGTTGCCGTGACCTGGATGTCACCTCTCGGGCCGCTGTCCTTCTCTTATGCGCAGCCGCTTAAGAAGTATGATGATGACAAGTCAGAACAGTTCCAGTTTAACATTGGTAAAACCTGGTAAACGCTGGATTCTGACTAATGTGTAAGTCAATCGTCGCAGGTATCTTCCAGGTACCTGTTTCGATCTATACCTAAAGTATTTCGGGTTGTGGCTAGGCGCAGCCAACAACGCCACAACTTGAAAGACGACGGGTATATTCCTGATAGCAAAAATTGGTAAGGAGCTGAAATTGAAAAAATTGTTATGTGCTGCCACGTTAGGGTTAGCCCTTGCGGCATCAAATGCGGCGATAGCTGCACCGGAAAAAATCGCTGTTGTTAATATCGCCAGCATTTTCCAGCAGTTACCGCAAAGAGAAGCCATTGCCAAGCAGTTAGAAGGGGAGTTCAAAGGGCGGGCGGAAGAGCTGCAAAAGATGGAAAAATCCCTGCAGGGTAAAATTCAGCGTCTGCAGCGTGATGCCAAGACCATGAAAGAGAGTGAACGCACCAAGATGGAAAAAGATGTGATGGCAGATCGGGAGAAGTTTGCCACCAAAGCTAAGGCGTTTGAAGAGGACAATCAGAAGCGTCATATGGAAGAGCGTAACAAGCTGGTGAAGCGTATTCAGGACGCCGTGCAGAGCGTGGCCAAGAAAGAGGGCTATACTCTGGTACTGGATATGAGTTCAGTGGCTTATGCTGATCCGACCAAAGAGATCACCTCTGAAGTGTTAAAGCAGGTTAAGTAAGCGATGCTTTCTATCACATTGGCTGATTTAGCTGCCAGGCTGGAGGCGGAGTTACACGGTGATGGTACTATAGCCATCACTGGTGTCGCGTCCATGACTTCTGCTGTGGCGGGTCAGATCACTTTTCTGTCCAACAGCCGTTATCGGCAGCAGTTGAGCAACTGTGCCGCCAGTGCTGTGGTGTTGACCCAGGCTGATCTGGAGTTTTGCCCCATGGCAGCCCTGGTGGTGCGCAACCCCTATCTGACCTATGCCAAAATGGCACAGATTCTGGATACCACACCAACACCTGCCAGTGAGATTGCACCCAGTGCAGTCGTGGCGGCGGATGTGCGTCTGGGACAGCAGGTGACGATTGGGGCCAATGCGGTGATCGAGTCTGGCGTGGTACTGGGTGACGGGGTCTCCATCGGAGCCGGTTGCTTTATCGGTAAAAACGCCCGCATTGGTGCCGGTAGCCGTATCTGGGCCAACGTCACTGTGTACCATGGTGTGCAGATCGGTGAGCACTGTTTGATTCACTCCAGTACGGTGATTGGCGCAGATGGTTTTGGTTACGCCAATGAGAAAGGCGTCTGGGTCAAAATTCCCCAGTTGGGTAGCGTGCGTATCGGTGACCATGTTGAGATTGGCGCCTGTACGACCATTGATCGGGGTGCCCTGGATGACACGGTGATCGGTAATGGTGTTATTATCGATAACCAGTGCCAGATAGCGCATAATGTGACGATCGGTGAGCACACAGCGGTTGCCGGTGGTGTGATTATGGCTGGCAGTCTGACGATTGGCCGCTACTGCCAAATCGGTGGTGCCAGTGTTATTAACGGACATATGGAGATCTGTGACCATGCGGTGGTCACGGGGATGGGAATGGTTATGCGACCTATTACCGAGCCGGGGATATACTCTTCCGGTATTCCATTGCAACCTAACAAGGTGTGGCGTAAGACCGCTGCCCTGGTTATGGATATTGACAGGATCAATAAACGGCTGAAAGCTGTTGAACGCAAAGTTGACGAGCAGTAACAGCCTCGTTGATATTTTGATAACAGGACGATGATTTTGACTACTAACACTCAAATGCTGGATATCTCTGAAATTTTACAACTGCTCCCCCATCGCTATCCTTTTTTGCTGGTGGATCGGGTGTTGGAGTTTGAAAAAGGACGTTTTTTACGGGCGGTAAAGAATGTCTCTTTCAATGAGCCATTTTTTCAGGGGCACTTTCCCGGCAAGCCCATTTTTCCGGGTGTCCTGATTCTGGAAGCGATGGCGCAGGCGACGGGTATTCTGGCTTTCAAGAGTGGTGGTCAGCTTGAGCCCGGTGAACTGTACTATTTTGCCGCTATCGATGATGCCCGTTTTAAACGCCCGGTATTGCCTGGGGATCAGATGATCCTGGAAGTTGAATTTATTAAAGAGCGCCGTGGTGTCGCCCGCTTCACGGGTGTGGCTAAAGTAGATGGCGAAATTGCCTGTGAAGCTTCGATGATGTGCGCGCGCCGCAGAGAGGTGTAACCTGTGAGCAATCAAACGGTATTTATCCATCCAACGGCGATTGTCGAGGAGGGGGCCGTGTTGCACCCTGGGGTGCATATCGGGCCATTCTGTCATATTGGCAGCGAGGCGGAGATCGGTGAGCGGACCGTGTTGAAATCCCATATTGTGGTGAACGGTCATACCCGTATCGGATCTGATAACACGATCTATCAATTTGCCTCTGTGGGTGAAGCCAATCAGGATATGAAATACCGGGGTGAACCCACGAAGGTGGACATTGGCGATCGTAATGTGATCCGCGAAAGTGTCACCATCCATCGGGGTACCGTTCAGGATCAGGGTATCACCCGGATCGGCAACGATAACCTGCTGATGGTCAATGTCCATATCGCCCATGACTGCATCGTGGGTAACCGCTGTATTCTGGCGAACAATGCGACTCTGGGCGGCCATGTGGTGCTGGATGATTTCGTCATTATCGGTGGGCTGGTGGCCGTACATCAATATTGTGTTATCGGTGCCCACGTGATGGTGGGAGGCTGTTCCGGTGTGGCCCAGGATGTGCCTCCCTATCTGATTGCCCAGGGGAACCATGCTTCACCTCATGGAGTTAATCTGGAAGGATTGAAGCGGCGTGGATTTGATAAAGAGGCATTGCAGGCCATTCGTCAGGCCTACAAAATTCTCTATCGCAGTGGTAAGACCCTGGAAGAGGCCAGGTCTGAACTGGCGCAATTGGCCCTCACCGCTCCGGCAGTGCAGGCTTTTTGTGATTTTCTGACCCGTTCGACTCGCGGTATTATCCGTTAATCCTCTATGCCATCCCATTTAGTTACTTCCCGTCCTTTAACCATCGGTATTGTCGCCGGAGAAACCTCTGGCGATATCCTGGCGGCCGGGCTGATCCGCGCCCTGAAACAGCGGGTGCCTGAGGCCCGTTTTGTCGGTGTCGCCGGTCCGAGGATGCAGGCCGAGGGCTGTGAAGCCTGGTTTGAGATGGAAGAGCTGGCGGTGATGGGGGTGGTGGAGGTATTGGGCCGACTGCCGCGTCTGCTATCGATCAGGCGCCAGTTGACCCGGCGTTTCAGTGAATTGCAGCCAGATATTTTTGTCGGTGTGGATGCGCCGGATTTCAATTTACCCCTGGAGCTTCGCCTGAAGCGACGCGGGATTCGCACCATCCACTATGTCAGCCCCTCTGTCTGGGCCTGGCGACAGAAACGGGTTTTCAAAATTGCAGCGGCTACCGATCTGGTGCTGGCCTTTCTGCCATTTGAAAAAGCGTTTTATGATAAGTTTAATGTCCCGTGCCGTTTTATCGGTCATACCCTGGCCGATGCCATGCCTCTGCAGCCGGATCGCCAGGCTGCACGCCAGGCGCTCAATCTACCCCAGGATGCACTCTGTCTGGCCTTACTGCCAGGGAGTCGCAAGGCGGAAGTGGGTTTACTGAGCGAGGTGTTTATGCGCACGGTACAACGGCTGCGCCAGACCTGGCCCCAATTGCAGGTGCTGGTGCCGCTGGTCAACGAAGCCCGGCGTCAGCAGTTTGAGCAGATTAAGGCGCAGGTCGCGCCGGATCTGGAGCTGCATCTGCTGGAGGGACAGGCGCGGGAAGCGATGATCGCCAGTGACGCGGCCCTGTTGGCATCGGGCACTGCAGCCCTGGAGTGTATGCTGGCGAAATGCCCCATGGTGGTGGGCTACCGTATGCATCCTTTCACCTTCTGGCTGGCGCAGCGCCTGATCAAAACCCCCTATGTTTCCCTGCCGAATTTACTGGCCGGGGAAGGGATTGTCACAGAGCTGCTGCAGGAGGAGTGTGAGGCGGATAAATTAGCCAACGCACTGCTGCCTTTACTGGCGGGCGGAGAACAGATAAGCCGTTTGCGGGCGCTTTTTGCCACACTGCACCAGCAGATTCGCTGCGATGCGGACAGCCAGGCGGCGCAGGCGGTTCTGGAGATTGCACAACGATGAACAAGGCATTTATTTATCCCGTCAATGTCAGTTGCATTGCCGGGGTGGATGAAGTTGGTCGTGGGCCTTTGGTGGGCGCGGTGGTGACGGCGGCGGTGATCCTGGATAGCAACCGCCCCGTTATCGGGCTGGCGGATTCGAAAAAATTGACTGAAAAACGGCGCGAGAGTCTCTATGAAGAGATCACGGCCAGTGCGCTGGCCTGGAGCATTGGTCGGGCAGAGGCGGCAGAAATTGATCAACTGAATATTTTACAGGCGACCCTGCTGGCGATGCAGCGGGCGGTGGCAGCTCTGGCAATCGTTCCCGATTATGTCCTGATCGATGGCAATCGCTGCCCTACGTTACCGATGCCCTCTCAGGCGGTGATCCAGGGAGACGGCCGTGTGGCTGAGATCAGCGCGGCTTCAATCCTGGCTAAAGTGACCCGGGACAGAGAGATGGTCCTGCTCGAGCAGCAATATCCTGACTATGGTTTCGCACAACACAAAGGCTATCCCACGCCTCTGCATCTGCAGAAGCTGGCTGAGCTGGGGGCCACAGAGCAGCACCGGCGCAGCTTTGCCCCGGTGAGAAGGGCACTGGCAAATCACCTTTCACGATAGGGTAATCGGAATATGGCTGACCCCCGTTTTGTGCATCTGCGCGTTCACAGCGACTACTCCATGATAGATGGGCTGGCGAAAGTCGGCCCTCTGGTCAAACAGGCTGCTGCTTTGCAGATGCCCGCACTGGCGTTGACGGATTTCACCAACCTGTGTGGCCTGGTGAAATTTTATGGCGCGGCGCACAACGCCGGTATCAAGCCCA
>JBOFSC010000743.1:0-2551 GCA_051651345.1 Enterobacteriaceae bacterium | reverse complement strand
CCCTTTATCAACACTGGGAGCAACAGGGTTATTTTCAACCCAACGGCGATACGAGCCAGCCCGGTTACTGCATCATGATCCCGCCGCCCAACGTCACAGGCAGCCTGCATATGGGCCATGCCTTCCAGCAGACCATTATGGATATCATGATCCGTTACCAGCGTATGCAGGGTAAAAATACCCTGTGGCAAGTGGGTACTGACCATGCCGGGATCGCCACACAGATGGTGGTGGAGCGCAAGATCGCCGCCGAAGAGGGGAAAACCCGTCACGATTATGGTCGCGATGCCTTTATCGATAAGATTTGGCAGTGGAAAGCGCAATCCGGTAATACTATCACCCATCAGATGCGCCGTCTGGGGACCTCCGTGGACTGGCAGCGTGAGCGTTTTACCATGGATGAAGGGCTGTCCAATGCGGTCAGAGAGGTGTTTGTTCGTCTCTATCGCGATAATCTGCTCTATCGTGGCAAGCGCCTGGTCAACTGGGACCCGAAGCTGCGTACCGCGATCTCCGATCTCGAAGTGGAAAACCGCGACTCGAAAGGCTCCCTGTGGCATCTGCGCTATCCGTTAGCTGATGGTATCACCACCGCTGAGGGCAAAACCTATCTGGTGGTCGCCACCACCCGCCCGGAAACCATGCTGGGGGATACCGCCGTGGCGGTGAATCCTGAAGATCCCCGTTATCAGGATCTGATCGGCAAAGAGGTGCTGCTGCCTCTGGTTAATCGCCGTATTCCCATTGTTGCCGACCTGCATGCGGATATGGAGAAAGGCACCGGTTGCGTCAAGATCACACCGGCCCACGACTTTAATGACTATGAAGTGGGCAAACACCATCAGTTGCCCATGATCTCAGTGTTTACTCTGGAAGGAGAGATTCGCCAAAGCGCGGAGATTTACGATAGCCAGGGCAATAGCAGCACTGTCTATGATTCAGCGTTACCGGCGGATTTACAAGGGCTGGAGCGTTTCGCTGCCCGTAAAGCGGTGGTGAAGCAGTTTGAGGCGCTGGGCCTGCTGGATGAGATTAAACAGCATGACCTGACCATTCCCTATGGCGATCGCAGCAATGTGGTGATCGAACCCATGCTCACCGATCAGTGGTATGTGCGCACCGCACCGCTGGCGAAAGTGGCTATCGAGGCGGTGGAGCAGGGGCAGATTCAGTTTGTCCCCAAACAGTATGAAAATATGTATTACTCCTGGATGCGCGATATCCAAGATTGGTGTATCTCCCGCCAGCTCTGGTGGGGCCATCGCATCCCGGCCTGGTATGATGATCAGGGTAATATCTATGTGGGTCGCGATGAGTCAGAAGTGCGCGCCCATTATCAACTGCCTGCAGAGCTCGTTCTGAGACAGGATGAAGATGTGCTGGATACATGGTTCTCCTCCGCCCTGTGGACCTTCTCCACCCTGGGTTGGCCTGAGCAGACTGAGGACCTGAAGACTTTCCATCCCACCGATGTGCTAACCAGCGGCTTTGATATTATCTTCTTCTGGATTGCGCGCATGATCATGATGACCATGCACTTTATCAAAGATGCTGACGGCAAACCCCAGGTACCCTTTAAAACGGTCTATATCACCGGGTTGATCCGCGATGATGAGGGGCAGAAGATGTCCAAATCCAAGGGGAACGTGATCGACCCCCTGGATATGATCGATGGCATCAGCCTCCCCTCTCTGCTGGCCCAGCGCACCAGTAATATGATGCAGCCCCAACAGGCGGAGAAAATTGCCCGTCGCACTGAGAAGCAGTTCCCGCAAGGTATCGAGCCCCATGGTACAGACGCCCTGCGTTTTACTCTGGCGGCGCTGGCCTCTACGGGTCGCGATATCAACTGGGATATGAAGCGTCTGGAAGGCTATCGTAACTTCTGTAATAAGCTATGGAATGCCAGCCGTTTTGTGCTGCTCAATACCGAAGAGCAGGATTGCGGTTTGCAGGGGGGCGATAAAGTGTTATCGCTGGCGGATCGCTGGATTATGGCGCAATTTAACCAAACCGTGCAGACCTGCCGTGAAGCGCTGGATAACTATCGCTTCGATCTCTATGCCAGTACCCTGTATGAATTTATCTGGAATCAGTTTTGCGACTGGTATCTGGAGCTGTGTAAGCCCGTGCTCAATAGTGATGATATTGCGGCGCAACGGGGCACCCGCCATACCATGCTGCATATTCTGGAAGCACTGTTACGCCTCGCCCATCCGGTGATCCCTTTTATCAGTGAGGCTATCTGGCAGCGGGTTAAGCTGCTCTGCGCAATCGATCAGCCCTCCATTATGCTGCAACCTTATCCGCACTATGATGCCAGTCAGGTGGACAGCGAAGCACAGGCGGACCTGGAGTGGATCAAGCAGGCGGTGGTCGCGGTGCGTAATGTGCGTGCGGAAATGAATATCGCGCCGGGCAAACTGCTGTCGGTGATGCTGCGTAACAGCGATGCGGCAGTGCAAAAGCGCATTGACAATAACCGTGAATTTATCTGCGCGCTGGCCCGCTTGTCAGAGCTGACGCTGTTACCTCAAGGTGAGCAAGGTCC
>JBOFSC010000742.1:0-13409 GCA_051651345.1 Enterobacteriaceae bacterium | reverse complement strand
CGTCTGGGGGATAAAGCGCAACATCTGTCCGGGGCTAAAGTGTTTACGACTCTGGATCCGGTCTCCCAGGATGCCGCAGAGAAAGCGGTGTCAGAAGGGGTACCTGAACTGCGTAAGGAGCGCTCACTGCCAGATTTGGAAGGGGCGATGGTTGTGGTGGATCGCCTTACCGGTGAAATTCGCGCGCTGGTGGGGGGGGTTGAAACGCAGTATGCGGGCTTTAATCGTGCCACCAATGCCCGTCGCTCTATTGGTTCACTGGCAAAACCGCCAGTTTATCTGACGGCACTGAGCGAGCCCTCTCAGTATCGTCTCAATACCTGGCTGGCGGACCAGCCATTGTCGGTGGCTATTCCGGGCAGTAAAAGCTGGGAGCCGAAAAATTATGATCGCCGCTATCGGGGCCAGGTGATGCTGGTGGATTCGCTGGCCAGTTCGCTCAATATCCCAACGGTCAATTTGGGGATGACTCTGGGTGTGCCTGCGGTGGTCAAGGTGCTGGAGGAGTTGGGCGTCGATAAGAGTGCCATTGAACCGGTTCCGGCGATGTTTCTCGGGGCGCTTAACCTGACACCCATCGAGGTGGCGCAGATGTATCAGACCCTCGGCAGTGGCGGTAATCGCGCCCGTTTATCGGCGTTACGTTCAGTGATCGCGGAGGATGGTACGCCGCTTTATCAAAGCTACGCGCAATCTGAGCGTACCATACCGGCGCAGCCCGCTTATCTCACTCTGTACGGGATGCAACAGGCGATTATCCGGGGAACCGGGCGCGCCCTCTCCGGCAAGTTTGGTAAGTTTGATTTGGCAGGTAAGACAGGGACGACCAACGATCTGCGCGACAGCTGGTTTGCGGGCATTGATGGCAGTGAGGTGGCTATCGCCTGGGTGGGACGTGACAATAACGAACCGACCAGGCTGACCGGTGCCACGGGTGCCCTTAAAATCTATCGCCACTTCCTGGACAATCAGATGCCGACTCCGTTACATCTGCAGGTACCGGAGAATATTATCCCGGTACAGGTGGATGACAATGGTAATTTTGTCTGTAGCGGCAGTGGATTAAGAACATTGCCGGTATGGAGTGATAACCTGCAGCAACTGTGTACCCTGCAGCAGGGGGCGCCTTTGTTCTATCACGGACCTGGTACCCCGCTGCCTGAGACGACCCCGCTGCCACCTTCGGCACCGCCTTCCGCTACACCGGAGGCAGGAAAGCCAGGGGAGAAGGAGGATGCACCAGCGTGGGTTAAAGAGATGTTTGGTCAGAATTAATGGGTCGGACAATATTCCCTCTCCCACTTGTGGGAGAGGGGAAACACTTATAGCTTTTTAAAGCTATAATTTTTTAAAACAGCGGGCCGCTGCCGCGATAGTCTGTCCAATCTCATCATCGCCGTGCGCCATGGACATAAAACCGGCTTCGAAAGCAGAGGGAGCCAGATAGATCCCCTCATCCAACATCAGATGGAAGAACTTTTTAAAGCGCTCAACATCACACTGCATGGCACCTTGATAGCTGGTCACCGCTGAGGCAGAGGTGAAAAAGAGGCCAAACATTCCACCCACCTGATTGATCAGAAAAGGAACTCCGGCTTGTTTTGCCGCCTGAGTTAATCCCTCGCACAGTTGAACCGTTTTTTGAGTCAGTTGCTGATGAAAACCCGGTTGAGCGACCTGTTGCAGACAAGCATAGCCCGCCGCCATAGCAATCGGATTACCAGACAGGGTTCCCGCCTGATAGACCGGTCCTGAAGGTGCCATCTTTTGCATCACCTCACGGCGACCACCAAAGGCCCCCACCGGCATGCCACCGCCAATAATCTTGCCAAGGCAGGTCAGATCCGGCTTCACATGGTAATAAGCTTGTGCGCCGCCCAGCGCGACCCGAAATCCGGTCATCACTTCATCGACGATCAGCAGAGCGCCATATTGATCGCACAGCGCGCGCAAACCGGGCAGAAAATCTGCCTGGGGCGGGATACAGTTCATATTGCCGGCGACAGGTTCGACGATCACACAGGCGACAGTGTCCGGGAAGCTTTCAAAGGTCTGCTGTACTGACTGAAGGTCGTTAAAGGTACAGGTTAGGGTGTGTCTGGCAAAATCTTCAGGAACCCCTGGTGAGCTGGGTTGTCCCAGGGTCAGTGCACCGGAACCGGCTTTAACCAGTAAGCTGTCCGCGTGTCCGTGATAGCACCCCTCGAACTTGATAATGTTATCGCGTCCGGTATAGCCGCGAGCCAGGCGGATGGCGCTCATGGTGGCCTCTGTACCGGAGTTCACCATCCGCACCATCTCAATATTGGGCATCAGCTCGCAGATCAGATTGGCGATAGTGACTTCCTGCTCGGTAGGCGCGCCATAACTTAAACCTCTGTGTACCGCTGCAATCACGGCATCGCGTATGGCAGGGTGGTTATGGCCCAGCACCATGGGTCCCCATGATCCCACATAATCTATATAGGATTTGTCATCGCAGTCATACAGATAAGCCCCCTCGGCCCGCTGTATAAACAGAGGTGTACCACCGACACCATTAAAGGCGCGGACGGGGGAATTGACTCCGCCGGGAATCACTTTTTGTGCAGCCAGATATAAATTATCTGAATTACTCATGGGAAGGCTCCTGTATCAATAGCAGACAGGCATTCTACCCCCACGGGTTGAGGATTGTCACTCCTGTGGACTGGAAATCGGCGACGTTGCGGGTGACGACCGTCATACCATGTACCAGGGCCGTTGCCGCAATAAGCGCATCACGTTCAGCACATTTGTCGGGGACATGCAGCCGGGCGCAGCGCTGTGCGATGGCGGTATCGATGGAAAGTATGCGTCCTGAAAATTCGGGTAAAACATGCTGTTCCAGCCAGGTACGCAGCATAGCTCCCTGAGAGGTATCTTTGCGTTCTATGGATAACACACCCAACTCTAACTCCATAATGGTGATAGCGGAGAGAAAAAGCTCGGCAGCATCAACGCCTTCCGCCCATGCGGCGACATTCGGATCAGCTTTACCCGATCGAATTTTACGCAGTTCAGATACTACGTTAGTATCGAGGATATACATTATGAAAAATCAACCGGTTGATTTTTGATGGTTACGCGCGGCGGATCAAAATCGATATCCGCAACATCCGGCATCGCCAGGGCGTCAGCAATATTACGTCGCTGTTTGGTCAGGCGCTGATACTCCTCAAAGCTGAGTAGCACATGGGCAGTCTTGCCACGAACAGTGATAAAGACGGGGCCGTTTCGGGTCGCCTTCTTGGCTCGGGTCACATCCTGGTTTAACTCACGGCTGGACAAGGTTGTGATCGTCATAGCTAAACTCTCAATCAAAATGCAATGTAGTTATGTTACTACAATTTTCTGGAAAGTGCAAATTTGTTTAACAATTGTGCATCTGCAGGCGGACGATAGCGAAGGGAAAAGCTTGTCTGATTTACTCGGGTATTGGATAATCATTTCAGGAGAGCCTGTCGGGCGGAAAAGTTGGGAGAGATAGCATGAGTGAAGAAGTACCGGTGCCAATCACATTTACTGACGCCGCAGCAAATAAAGTCAAAACCCTGATTGCGGAAGAGGGTAATAACGAATTGAAATTGCGGGTTTATATTACCGGTGGTGGTTGTAGTGGTTTCCAGTATGGTTTCACCTTCGACGAACAAGTGAATGAAGGGGATATGTTACTGGAAAAACAGGGCGTGAATTTGGTGATCGACCCCATGAGCCTGCAATACCTGCTGGGGGCGACGGTGGACTATGAAGAGGGCCTGATCGGCTCCCGCTTTGTCGTCAACAATCCCAATGCCACAACCACCTGTGGTTGCGGTTCTTCATTTAGTGTTTAGTCCAAACTAAACGTCGGTAACTTCAGGCGCCAGTAAATGGCCGCCAGCCGAATCGTCAACGTCAACGCTATGCCCACCAGCATAGCGTGTTCGAGGGACAGCAACTGGCTGTAATAGAGAAGGGCATGGGCTGAACCGCCGATAAAACAGGCGGTCGCATACACTTCGGTACGCAGGATCATCGGGACTTCTCGCGCCAGGACATCACGGATAATCCCGCCACCGACGCCGGTCAATACTCCCATACAGACGGCAATCAACGGAGAAGCTTCGCTGTAAAACGCCTTATTAACACCAATACTGACAAAAACTGCCAGTCCAATGGCATCCAGCACCGGCAGGATCCACTTTGGTACACGGCGCGGTTGCCGCACCAGGACGATAGTGGCAAAACAGGTGACCATGGCGGCCACCAGATCGGTAGGGTCCTGAACCCAGAAAACGGGACCATTGCTTAGCACCAAATCACGCAATGTGCCGCCACCGATGGCGGTCACGACCCCCAGCACCAGCACCCCAAAGGGATCCATACGTAATTTACCCGCCAGCAAAACACCGGAGATGGCAAAGACAACAGTGCCAAGAATATCAAACCAGTAAATCATCCCTTCTCCTGGCTCAGCTGTTGTAGTTGCTGACACAGTATTTCAGCTGCCTGCAGAATGCGCGGTCCAGGCCGACTAAATTCATCTTCAGGCAGAGTGAGCACCGGCACGGGTAACAGCTTTTGCCAGAAAGCCTTGGTCGTTGCAGACAGTTTTTGATCACCCGCGATAACGATGGCGGCCGGTTTCCTTTGAACAATTTGTTCCCGACCCACCTGCGGCCAGGGAACGGCGCTGTCGGCAAAGATATTGTGCCCATGACAAAGGGAAACCACCTGATTTTGCAGGGTATGACTGGAAGCGGTAAGCAGGGGATGCATCCCGAGTTGGATAAAAACTTTTTGTTCGGGTAAAGCGCGATATTGTGTCTGCAATTGCCGCAGATTGTCACGAAAGCCTCTGGCTGCCGCAGTCGCCTGCTGCGGATGGGCACTATATTGCGCTAATTTTTCCAGATTGGCGGGAATATCCGTCAGGGTTTGATTATCGATATAGAGTATTTGGATACCGAGATTATGCAGCATCTCCACAGGACGCTGCGGGTTGCTTTCACGGGAAGCCAGCACTAAATCGGGTTTTAAAGAGAGTATCCGTTCGACATTGATGCCCTGCCAGGAGGCAACAACAGGCAGTTTATGCGCTTCGGCTGGATAATCAGAATAATCACTGACCGCCAGCAACTGCTGCCCCATGCCCGCCGCATAAGCCATTTCGGTCAGATGGGGGGCCAGAGTGACCACCCTGGGTGCCGCCAGAACCGGCAGGCACCACAGAGCAGCTAAGCAAATAAGAGTGCGCAGCATGGTTAGAGCCGGGTAATCCGCTGCAGTATATTGGCCACTATCTGGCTGGAGTTTTTGGCGGCAATCGCTAAAAACTCATCGAAAGAGAGGTGCGAACTCTGATCAGACAGATCGGAAATGGCTCTGGTGACCACAAATGGTGTGGCAAACTGATGGCAGACATGACCAATCGCGGCCGCTTCCATATCAATAGCAATGGCTTGCGGAAAAGTCTCTATGATCCTCTGCTGCGCCGCGCCACCATTGACAAAGGTGTCGCCACTGCAGATCAACCCCTGAACGGCATTCAGGTGAGCTTCTCCAATAGCCTGCTGAGCCATGGCAATTAAATCGCTGTTGGCGGGGAAGGTGGCTGGACAGCCTGCCATCTGTCCTGGCTGGTAACCGAAAGCGGTAACATCACAATCGTGATAACAGACTTCCGTCGAGACAACAATATCACCGATCTGCAGAGTGCTGGCGAGCCCACCCGCAGAACCGGTATTAATGATAATATCCGGCGTAAAGCGCTCCAGCAGTAGCGTGGTACCCAGAGCGGCAGCCACTTTACCGATACCACACTTGAGCAGAACCACTTCAACGCCATGGAGCAGACCACAATGGATTTCGCATCCGGCACGCTGAAAAACCTGGGGTTGTTCAATTTGCTCGCGCAGCAGAGTCACCTCTTGCTCCATCGCACCAATAATACCCACTTTCATATGACTGTTACCTTTGAAGAATATGGCTGTGAAACGGAAGACAGTGTAAATAATTATCAAAAATAGTGCTACAGTGAGTGACAAATAGCTTACTGTGGGAATTTGCATGTCGGCCATCGATTTCAGTCAAAAAATGAGTTTTCAACGTCCTTATCGCAAGACGGAGAGCACCTCTGATAAATATTTAATTAACAGAGAGTTTGAAAGTGATCGTGGTCGAATCATCAATTCAGCAGCCTTGCGTCGCCTGCAACAGAAGACCCAGGTCTTTCCTCTGGAGCGTAATGCCGCAGTACGCAGCCGTCTCACCCACTCCCTGGAGGTGCAGCAGGTAGGGCGACATATTGTTAAAACCGTAATTGAACAGATCGATCGCCAGGGGAAATTGCAGCAATATGGTATGGCAGACTATCTGGCCCCCATCGAAAGTGTGGTGGAGATGGCTTGCCTGCTCCACGATGTGGGTAATCCGCCCTTTGGCCACTTCGGTGAGAGTGCTATTAACCGCTGGTTCAGTAGCCTGCTGGCACCTGAATTTTGCCTGCAAGAAAGGAAAAAGAGAGATCCCTGCGAGATTCCACCTCTAAAACTGAGCGGAAGTGATGCATCACTGGATGAATTACGCCGTAAAATCAGGCTGGATCTCTGTCACTTTGAGGGCAATGCCCAGTCGATCCGCCTGGTGCACAGTCTGCAAAAACTCAATCTTACCTATGCCCAGGTGGCCTGTATTCTTAAATATACCGGCCCGGCCTATTTGTGGCAGCAAAAGCCGGATGCTTTCAGCTATCTGTTAAAAAAGCCGGGTTACTATCTGGCAGAAGAGCCCTTTATTGATGAGTTACGCCGTGAATTGCATATGCAGGAGTATCACCGTTATCCCCTGACCTATATCATGGAGGCGGCGGATGATATCTCCTACTGTGTCGCCGATCTGGAAGATGCGGTAGAAAAAGAGATTTTAACTGTGGACACGCTGTGTCAATACCTGCAGCGGTCATGGGGCGCCGGGGTGCCGGGGGATCTGTTCAGTCAGATCGTGTTAAAAGCTGCCAGTTCCGGGCAGGGGGGCGGTCTCGCCGAGCGCAGTGCCGATGATCAGTTTTTTATGTCGTTACGGGTTAACACCATTGCGCATCTGGTTCCTTATGCGGCCAGGCGCTTTATTGACCATTTGCCAGAGATCTTTGCCGGAACCTTCAACCACGCCCTGCTGGAGGATGAGAGTGAGCAATGTAAGCTGCTTCACGTGTTTAAGGAAGTCGCATTTCGTCATGTTTTCAACTACGCTGATGTAGAGCTATTAGAGTTACAGGGTGATAGAATCATTAGCGGACTACTGGAAATCTATCAACCTCTGCTAAGGATGACGACAGCAGATTTTCGTCTGCTGGCTGCTGAGCGTGCCCCCGCAGGATGTAAAATTGAGACACGTTTATGGCATAAATTATCGGTGAAGCAACGACTGGCTTATGAGCAGGCAATTGTCGAGCTGAGTAAATCTGTGTCAGAAACTTCAAACTGTTGGGCTGCCTGGGAATTCTACTATCGTGCCAGACTGATCCAGGACTATATCAGCGGTATGACTGACCATTACGCCTATGATGAGTATCGGCGGCTGATGGCAGCAGAGTAGTTTGACAGCAGCGAATCTTTTTTAGTGTAAAGCAGCGCCATACTTGCTTACTACTTGTTCTTGCTCTGAAGGAACTTCATCCCCATTTCTCATATCTTAGGAGTATCAGCAGTTCAAGGCAGGCTAAGTTCGGGCTGCTATACCCAAAGTATTCCATTCATCTTGAGAGAGTATGAAGTTATGAGAAAGAGAACATTGCTACTGAGTTCCATCGCATTAAGTCTGAGCATAGCGTTAAGTTCCTTACCGGTAGAGGCAAAAATATTGCCTATCGGTGGCACGGCCAGTGAGCAGAATCTCCCCTCATTAGCCCCGATGCTGGCAAAAGTGATGCCAACAGTGGTTAGCATCTATGTGGATGGTGTTCAATCGGTACAGCAGGCACCACAACTCAGGCAGTTTTTTGGTGAAGATTCCCCCTTCTGTACGCCGGGCTCACCGTTCGGACAGTCTCCTTTCTGTCAGGGAGGGGAACAGCAAAATAAAGAGAAGTTTCAGGCCTTGGGCTCCGGTGTGATCATCAATGCGGATAAAGGCTATGTGGTCACCAATAACCATGTGGTGGAAAATGCCGATAAGATCACCGTGAAATTGAGCGATGGTCGTAAATTTGATGCTAAAGTGATCGGTAAGGATCCGCGTTCCGATATCGCTCTGATTCAGATCAAAGGGGCCAGTAATCTGACCGCTATCAAGATGGCCGACTCCGACAATCTGCAGGTGGGCGATTTTACTGTGGCGATCGGTAACCCCTTTGGTCTGGGCGAAACCGTGACCTCGGGTATTGTGTCGGCACTGGGACGCAGTGGTCTCAACAGTCAAAATTATGAAAACTTTATTCAGACGGATGCTGCCATTAACCGTGGTAACTCCGGTGGTGCCCTGCTGAATCTCAATGGTGAACTCATCGGTATTAATACTGCCATTCTAGCCCCTGGCGGCGGTAATATCGGTATCGGTTTTGCTATCCCAAGCAATATGGTGAAAAACCTGACGCAACAGATGATTGAGTATGGACAGGTTCGTCGTGGTGAACTGGGTATTATTGGTACTGAACTGACCGCTGAGCTGGCTAAGGCATTGAAACTGAAAGAGCAAAAAGGCGCTTTTGTCAGCCAGGTGGTGGCTCACTCTGCCGCAGCCAAAGCAGGTATTAAGGCCGGTGATGTGATTACCTCTCTCAATGGTAAACCGTTAAACAGCTTTGCCACCCTGAGGGCGGAAGTGGGTACCATGCCGGTGGGTAGCGATATCACGCTGGGTGTGATCCGTGAAGGTAAAGAGCTCACGGTGAAAGCGAAACTGGAGCAGGCCAGCCAGAGCCAAATTGAGTCCGGCAATATCTACGCCGGTATTGAAGGGGCTGAACTGGTTAACGGCCAGATAGCCGATATGAAGGGCGTCAAGGTTGAGAAGGTCAAACCCGGTTCAGCCGCAGAGCGTATCGGCCTGAAAGAGGGGGATGTGATTCTTGGTGTTAACCAGCAGCGCACGGAAAATCTGGGTGAACTGCGTAAAATCCTCGACAGCAAGCCACAGATCCTGGCGCTCAACATTCGCCGTGGTGATGCAGAGCTCTATCTTTTGATGCAGTAACTTTTACTAAAAGAGATAAAAAGGCACCAGAGCGGTGCCTTTTTTTTCGGAAAATAATTATTTGTGAGCGCCGCCGGGGGCAAAGGGAGGGCGGGCAAACCAGACCAGCGCCAGCAGCAGGATAAAAATCACAGTACAGAGCCAGAAAATCTCATTGGCAGCCATAATCAGCCCCTGCCGGGTAATCATTTGTTGCAGGTATTGCGCTGACTGCTGTACAGAGTTGCCCAGGGAATCCATCAGACTAAAGTAACTATCACTATTGGGATTATACCTGGAGATATGTTGGCTGAGTTCAGTATGGTGCACTGCCTCGCGGTTGCTCCACAGGGTATCGGTAAGTGATGTGCCGATGGAGCCGGAGAGCACGCGCAAAAAATTGGACAGGCTGGAGGCGGCCGCCAGACGCGACACCGGTAACCCCGACAGGGTGATCGCTGTCAATGGCATAAAGAAGCAGGCGATAGCAAAACCCTGAACAAACTGTGGCCAGACAAAGGTGGCAAAAGTGGCATCTGCTGAGAAGGTGGTGGCACGCCAGTAAAAGCAGAAGGCAAACATAATAAAGCTAACAGTGACAAGGTAACGCATGTCCAGCTGCGGCGCAAAGCGACCGATGATCGGTGACAACACCAGAGGCATAAGCCCTACCGGCGCAGAGGCCAGTCCGGCCCAGGTGGCGGTATAGCCAAATACGTTCTGTAGCAGTTGTGGCAGCAGGACGATAGTGCCGAGATAGATCAGGTAGGCCAGGCTGGTACAGAGCGTGCCAATGGTAAAATTACGCGATTTAAACAGGGAGAGATCCACGATAGGATTGTTGTCGGTCAGTTCCCAGATGATAAGAAAACTGATGGCCACGACGGCCACAACGGCCAGCAGGATGATCTCCCCGGAGGAGAACCAGTCCATCTCTTTGCCTTTGTCCAGCATCAGTTGCAGGCAGCCAATGCCCAGCACCAGCAAAACCAATCCCACGGTATCAATGGGCCGCAGCTCCGTACTGGTTTCACGTCCACGCAGCACGTTTCTGATGATAAAGGCCACCACCAGCCCCACCGGGATATTGATAAAGAAGATCCAGCCCCAGTGCCAGTTATCGCTGATCCAGCCGCCGAGAATTGGCCCGCAGATGGGGGCAATAATCACGGTCATGGACCAGAGTGCCAGCGCCATATTACGTTTGGCGGGTGGGTAGTTGCTGAGCAGCAGGCTTTGCGACAGGGGAATCAGCGGTCCGGCGGCCAATCCTTGCAGGATACGGCAGAGGATCAGCATCTCCAGAGAGTGGGAAATACCGCACAACCAGGAGGAGAATACAAACAGCAGATTACCCCATAAGAACAGCCGGACCTCCCCGACACGCTTAGCCAGCCAGCCCGTTAACGGAATGGCGATAGCATTGGCGACACCAAAGGAGGTGATCACCCAGGTGCCCTGCGAGCTGGAGGCCCCCAGGTCGCCTGCGATAGTGGGGATGGCCACATTGGCAATAGTGCTGTCCAGCACCTGCATAAAGGTGGCAAATGAGAGGGATAAGGTCAGCCAGAATAACTGGCTGCCTCTAAGGGGCTGTCGCTCTGCCTGCATAACTAGTTGCTCTGCCTGGGTAAATATCTGTCGGGATCACTGAGTATTGGCTTGAATAATAGACTGAATCACCTGATTGACTGGTGTCAGATCCAGGGTCAGTGCTGAGCTGCTGTATGCGGGTTGCTGGCGGCTCTCTGTGGCCAGGGTGCTCCCCTGCCGATTGCGGGTATCAATACTGACCTGCATCGACAGACCGATACGCAGCGGATAGCGTTGCAGTTCTTCTTTATTCAGGATGATGCGCACCGGCAGCCGTTGTACCACTTTAATCCAGTTGCCGGTGGCATTCTGCGCCGGTAACAGGGAAAAGGCGCTGCCGGTACCCATTTCCAGTCCTGCCACGGTGCCATGATAGATGACACGGCTGCCATAGAAATCACTGACCAGGGTGGCGCGCTGACCGATACGCACATCGCCAAGTTGAGTCTCTTTAAAGTTGGCATTTACCCAGAGTTCATCGGCGGGGATAATCGCCATCAGGGGTTTACCAGGGGCGATATGCGAGCCGGGCTGTACATTGCGTCGGGAGACATAACCCTTGACCGGGCTAAGAATCTGAGTGCGTTGCAGGGCAAGCCAGGCATCACGTACCTGACTGGCACTTTCGCGCACGGCAGGCTGCTGCGTTATGGGGGTATCCAGCAAAATGGCCTGGTTGGCTTTATGCTGTTTAATCGCAACTTGCAGGCTGGCCTGAGCCGTACGCACGGCATCACGCGCGTGCTGGAGCTCTTCACGACCAATGGCCTGACTGGATGCCAGAGCTTCGCGTCGTTTCAGATCATCCTGCAGGCGCTGCAGCTCCGTCTGTTTCAATTCGATATTGGCCTGAAGCTCCTGCCCGGTGACCATCAGCTGTTGTGTCTGGCGGACATTCTCTGCAAGATTGGTCCTGGCCCTTTCATAAGCCTGTTTGGCATCGGTAGGATCCAGGGCGATCAGCAGATCCCCGGCGTTGACCTTATCGGTATTGTCCACACTGACCTGAGTTACGCTGCCGGAGACCTGAGCCATAACCTGGACCTGGTTGCCCTGTACATAGGCGTTATCGGTGCTGACATAGTGAGAAGAGACCAGGAACCAATAGAGCAGATAGCCTGCGATAACAAGAGAGAACACCAGGGTCAGCAGAAGTAGTGCACGTTTACGTAGTTGTTTTTTATTGACAACAGAAGAGGATGGGGTTCCCTCACTCATATAAAATAATCCACCTTTATGCTTGAATGTCGGATTGGGAGTTTGCGACCAGCAGATAGTGATGATTAGGACTCTGGGTGAGTAGGTTCTGCTATGCAATAGTACTGCGGATGACGGGTATCAATATGATGATCGTAATAGTGACGCAGGATAAAGAGGCCGCAACTCCAACGGCCTATTATGAAACGGTCGGCATAGCCGTTTTTGTTTCTGAGTGCTATGTGAAGAGGATTTTGTTCACAAGTTAACATTATGCCTACCATAATGTAGATGACCAGAACACACGGCCGATAATATGAATACGCTCTTCAAAATCGGCGCGATTAAGCGGCTCATCCGGATAATCTGTACTGTTAAAGCTTTTGATAATGACTCCGCCGTCAGGGCGTGCCACCAGTTGCTTAACTCTGATCAGATTACCATCACGGATAACATAGAGATCGCCATCGATAATCGGTGCATAATTGGCGGTATCGATCCCCACCACATCGCCACTGCGCAGCAAAGGCGCCATACTGTTGCCGATCACCCTGACAATACGGGCGTTGCGTGCATTGACACCCATTTTTCTTAAGGTGTAGCGGCGAAAGGGCAGCGCATAGACCTCCCGCTCCTCGTCAGATGAAGCGCCAGAACCGGCGGCAGCTTCTACGTCCAGCACCGCTATCTCAATAAACTCATCGGCATCGTGCTCCATGGACTCCCATTCTGCAATTTTGAGGCTACTGTCTTTAATTTCCGCCACAGTGGGATGGGCGGGCTGCAGGCGCGGATCGCCAAACAGCAGCCATTGCTGAGTCACTGACAGCGCTGCAGCCAGTTTGTCCAGATTTCGGGGGGAGCGCGTTTGCCCCGCCTCGATTTTATTAATGGATTGCTGGCTGACCCCAATCTGGTCCGCCAGTGCTTTTTGACTCAAACTTAACTGTTCGCGCCGCCGGGCGACGCGTTCACCTAACGTTTGCATAGCAGGTTTCCCCTCTGTACCCGATAACAACTCTGTGTTACTATAACAACTAAAACATGTTGATTAAAGCCTGATATTTGTCTAGTATACAACAACTCAATATTGTTTGTCGCGGGGAAATATGAACAACATCAAATTGAGCCTGGAGATGTGGGGTAACTGGGCGCGTTGCAAAATTGGAACTGAGTACTCATCTGTCAACATTACATTTCAGGATATACTGCCGACGTCAGGCACGACAACACTGAGAGTGGAAGATAAGGAGGGGATGATTATTGATGCTGCTGTAGCAGGATTGCGGCAGTTCGATGTATTGGCTTATTATACGTAGGATCTTTAGGATCAACCAACTGATAACGATAGAAAAAATGACGTATTTTTAGAAAAAAGAGTGGAAAGTGTGCTGTGATCATGATCAAATGATCATTCGCCAAAACAACCAACACAACCACAGCAC
>JBOFSC010000741.1:0-10368 GCA_051651345.1 Enterobacteriaceae bacterium | reverse complement strand
CAGACGCGCACCATTCAGTATCAGCAGGCACTGCAGGCGCTGGAGCGGGCGCGTACCCTGTGCCAAATCCCCGATTTGACCGCAGACAGTGCTGCCCAGTGGCAGGATGAATTGCAGGCAGAGGAAGAGGAGAGCACCCAGTCACTGCTGCAATTACAGCAGAGATTGAGCATGGCGGATGCCGCCCACAGCCAGTTTGAGCAGGCCTATGGTCTGGTGCGTAAACTGGCAGGGGAGGTGAGCCGTGCTGAGGCCTGGCAGGTGGCCCGTGAGCAGTTGCAGGAGTGGGTTGAACTGCGTCATCACGCCGCTCAGGTGCCGGCTCTGCGCTCCCGTCTGGGAGAAATTGAGCAGCGCCTGAGACAGCAGCAGGAGGCGGAGCGCCTGTTACAGGAATTTAGCAAACGCGATGGCCAGGCATGTGCGTCAGAAGCGTTAAGTGAACGCGCCGCACAACTGGACGCAGAGCAGGAGCAACTGGCGCAGTCAGTGGCTCAGGCAGGGGAACAGCGCATGATGCTGCAGCAGGAGCTGGAGCAACTGCAGCGACGCATTGAGCAACTTTCCCGTCTGGCTCCGGCTTGGCTGGGGGCGCAGGAAGCGTTAACCCAACTGAGCGAGCAGTGTGGTCAGGCTCTGGAAGAGAGCCAGCAGGTCACCCTGCAGATGCAGCGCCTGCTGGAGCAGGAGCGAGAGGCCACGGTTCAGCGTGATGCCCTCGGGGTGCGTAAGCAGCAGATTGAACAGCAGATTATGCGTTTAAGTCAGCCGGGGGGCGCGGAGGATGGCCGTCTGGTGGCGTTGGCTGAGCGTTTTGGCGGCGTGTTGCTGTCGGAGATTTATGACGATGTCACAATCGACGATGCCCCTTACTTTTCTGCCCTTTATGGTCCTTCACGTCACGGCATTGTGGTGCCGGATCTCTCATTGATACGGGAGCATCTGGAGAATCTGCAGGATTGCCCGGAAGATCTCTATTTGATCGAAGGGGATCCCCTCTCTTTTGATGACAGCGTGTTTAATGCCGAAGAGCTGGAAGGCGCGGTGGTGGTTAAGGCAGGGGAGAGACAGTGGCGTTACTCGCGCTTTCCTGAGATCCCCCTGTTTGGCCGTGCCGCCCGGGAGAGCCAGTTAGAAAAACTGCATGCCGAGCGGGATGAGCTGGCGGAGCAATACGCCACGATCTCCTTCGATCTGCAGAAAATTCACCGTTTACACCAGGCGTTCAGCCACTTTGTCGGTGCCCATCTGGCGGTGGCCTTCGAGCAGGACCCGGAGGCGGAGATTAAGCAACTGAATGGTCGCCGCAGCGAAATCGAACGTACCCTGCAAGGCGATCGCGAGCAGTATCAACATAACAAACAGCAGGTTGAGCAGGGCAAAGAGAAACTGGCTCTGCTGCATCGTCTGGTACCGCAAATCCCCTTACTGGCGGATGACAGCTTGCAGGAGCGCCATGAGGAGTGTGCCGCGCTATTGCAGGAGTCGCAGGAAGCGGCGCACTATCTGCAACAGCACCAAAAGACCCTGAGTGAACTGGAGCCGCTGCTGCCGATTCTGCAAAGTGATCCCCAGCAACATGATGAGTTAAGGGCCCAGTATCAGCAGCTCCAGGAGCAGCAACGCCTGAGTAAACAGCGTCTGTTTGCCTTAACCGAGGTGGTGCAACGGCGGGCACATTTTAGTTACAGCGATTCCGTGGAGATGGTGAGTGAAAATGCCGATCTCAACAATCAGTTGCGCCAGCGCCTGAGCCTGGCAGAGGAGGATCGCAATTGGGCCCGGTCTCAGATGCGTCAGCATCAGGAGCAGTATGCCCAATATAGCCAGTTACAGGCTTCTCTGAAGAGTTCTTATGATACCAAGAATGAGATGCTCAGAGAGTTGCTGCAGGAGTTGCAGGATATCGGTGTTCATGCGGATGCCGATGCAGAGGCGCGGGCCAGCGCAAGGCGTGATGAGCTGCATGCAGCCCTGAGCAGTAACCGCTCCCGTTGTAGTCAGTTAGAAAAGCAACTGACCTTCTGTGAAGCTGAGATGGAGGCGCTGCACAAGAAATTGCGCCGGGTGGAGCAGGAGTATATTCGCAGCCGTGAGCAGGTGGTACGCAGCAAAGCGGGCTGGTGTGCCGTAATGCGCATGGTGAAAAACAATGGTATTGAACGACGTCTGCATCGCCGTGAGCTGGCTTATCTCAGTGCCGATGAGCTGCGTTCCATGTCGGATAAGGCGCTGGGAGCCCTGCGTCTGGCGGTGGCAGATAATGAACATCTGCGCGATATCTTACGTCAGTCCGAAGATCCCAAACAGCCTTCGCTGAAAATCGAGTTTTATATTGCCGTATATCAGCATCTGCGTGAGCGGATTCGCCAGGATATTATCCGTACGGATGATCCGGTGGAAGCCATCGAGCAGATGGAGATAGAGCTGGCCCGTCTGGCGGAAGAGTTAACCGCGCGGGAGCAGATGCTGGCGATCAGCAGTAAGAGCGTGGCCAATATTATCCGCAAGACCATTCAGCGCGAGCAGAACCGCATCCGGATGCTGAATCAGGGTCTGCAGAGTGTCTCCTTTGGTCAGGTAAAGAGCGTGCGTCTGAATGTCAATGTACGCGAATCCCATGCACAGCTGCTCCAGGTGCTGGCAGAGCAGCATGAACAGCATCAGGATCTGTTCAGCAGTCAGCGTCTGACCTTCTCGGAAGCGCTGGCGCGGTTATATCAGCGCCTGAATCCACAGGTGGATTTCGGCCAGCGCACCCCGCAGACCATCGGTGAGGAGCTTCTGGACTATCGGAACTATCTGGAGCTGGAGGTAGAGGTCTACCGTGGTTCGGATGGTTGGCTGCGGGCAGAGAGCGGCGCCCTCTCCACAGGGGAGGCGATAGGTACCGGGATGTCCATTCTGGTGATGGTGGTGCAGAGCTGGGAAGAGGAGTCACGTCGCCTGCGCAGTAAGGATATCTCACCTTGCCGCCTGCTGTTCCTCGATGAGGCTGCCCGTCTGGATGCTAAATCCATTGCGACGCTGTTTGAGCTGTGTGAGCGTCTGGATATGCAGTTGGTGATCGCAGCACCAGAAAATATCAGCCCGGAGAAGGGCACGACTTATAAGCTGGTGCGTAAAGTGTTTAAAAACAGTGAGCATGTGCATGTGGTGGGCTTAAGAGGTTTTGCTGAACAAGAGAAAGAGAAGGTCAGTGAAATGAGTGAGCAGGAACAACTGACAGAAGTGTAGCAACTCAGAAATAACAATAATGAAGTTAATAAAGCCTTGGGGGGGAAGGATGTTTGCAACAAATGGCTACAGGCAATTAATGCGATGGATAACGCTGCTGGTTATCGGTGGGTTGATACTGTTGTCCGGGCAGGTATCGGCACAGGAGAAGCTGGCACAAGCGCAGCAAACACTACCATCAGGGGTATCGCTCTATTATGGCGAGCAGGTGAGGGCGCTCTATCATTCTAATGAGGATTATCGTTTCTGGGGAGATAGTCGGGTTGTGGCGGAGTTGCAGCAGCAACTGGCTGAGGTGGCACTGTCGGGTGTGGCACCGCAATTTGCCCGCTGGGTTCAGTGGCTGGCTGAGCCTGACCTGAGTGCCGATGCGCGGGAGCTTATTCTGTCCGACGCACTGCTGGGTTACCTGAGTTTTGTCGATGCCGTTAACAGCAGTGGACGCAACAGTCTGTATAGCACCCGGGCGCTTAAATTAACGGCTCCGACACCACAGCGTATTGAACAGTGGGTCCATGCCTGGCAACAGGGGGAATTGCTGCAATTTATTAGCCAACTGGCACCGCAACATCCCCAATACCTTAAAATGCGCCTGGCATTAAAGACGCTGCTCGGCGAGCTGAATGAACAAACCTGGCCTAAAATCGGTGACAGCACCTCATTAAAAGAGGGCCAGCGCAGTGAGTATTTACCGCAGATTCGGCAAATTCTGCTGCGGGATGCAAAACTGGCCGACGATCCGCAAATAGCCACTTTGGTTGAGCAGGATCAGCAGACGGAGAGCGATATTTATAGTGAAACCCTGGCGTCAGCCGTCAAGCTTTTTCAATTGTGGCAGGGACTGGAGGCTGATGGGGTGATTGGTCGTCGTACCCGGGAATGGCTTAATGTGACGCCGCAGAATCGGGTCGGTTTACTGGCCCTGAATATGCAGCGTCTGCGTCTGCTGCAGAGCCATATTGAAAATGGTATCCTGGTCAATATTCCCGATTACTCCCTGGCCTATTACCGCAATAGGGCGCTGGAGCTGAGTTCCCGGGTGATTGTCGGTAGCGCACGTCGTAAGACACCCATTATGGAGAGTACGTTGATCAATGTTGTGCTCAATCCGCCGTGGAATGTGCCGACCAGGTTGATTCGGGAAGATATTATTCCGCGAGTGAAGCGGGACCCGGAGTATCTCTATCGCCTTAATTACACGATCTACTCCGGCTGGAGTGCTGATGCAGAGCAGATTGACCCCAGTATGATCGACTGGCAAGCGGTTTCTGCCAGCAACTTTCCTTATCGCTTGCGTCAGTCGCCGGGCAAGAATAACCCGCTGGGGAGTTATAAATTCAATATGCCCAACTCGGAAGCGATCTATCTGCACGATACGCCTAACCAGGGGCTGTTTAACAAAGATATTCGGGCTTTTAGCTCCGGTTGTGTGCGGGTCAACAAGGCTCCTGAACTGGCTAAAATGCTGCTGGATGAAGTGGGCTGGAATAGCAGCCGACTCTCTTCCACCCTGAAGAGCGAAAAAACGACCTATGTTGCTATCAGTCAGAAGTTGGCGGTGGAGCTGTACTATCTGACCGCCTGGGTGGCTGATAACGGTGTCGCTCAGTATCGCACCGACATTTATGATTATGATGGTGCGGTGCGATCGGCTTCTCATATCTGGCAACAGGCGAAAATAGTAGTGCAATGATCCCCCCGAAATGGGGTATTTTTACGCAGCGAGGCTCAACAGATTGTTGCCACTAAGAGTGATTATCAAACAAGGAGTAGAGACAGTGACTCAAGGGCCAATCAACAACAGTCAGGTACAGACGAATTATGGAACAGATAGATTTTAACCGGCGTAAATGGCTGGGTTTAGGAGGTGCGGCACTGGGTTTGTCGCTGATATCCAATCAGGCTCTGGCGACACTGTCGACGCCACGGCCCAGAATTTTGCTGATTAACAACCTGCATACTGGTGAGAGCCTGAAAGCAGAGTTTTTTAATGGTAAAAGATATAACAAAAGCGAGTTATCCCGGCTGAATTACCTTTTCCGTGATTTTCGTGCTAACAGAGTGAAGGCGATCGATCCCCGGTTGTTTGAACAACTTTTCCGTTTGCAACTGCTGCTGGGCACCCGTCAACCGATACAACTGGTATCCGGATATCGTTCCGTTGCCACCAATAACCGATTACGCTCCCGCTCGCGCGGGGTGGCGAAGCACAGCTACCACACCCTGGGTAAAGCGATGGATTTTTATATTGAGGGTGTCAGTTTAAGTCATATCCGTAAAGCGGCGCTGAATATGGGCGCGGGCGGCGTAGGCTATTATCCCAGCAGTAATTTTGTCCATATTGATACCGGGCCAAAACGCACCTGGTAAGTCAGAGAGTGATGATGAAGTATCAAATTATTCCGGTGACAGATTTTCAGCAGAACTGTTCACTGATTTGGTGTGAAAAGAGCCGAGAAGCGGCTTTCGTTGATCCGGGCGGTGAGGCAAAAAAATTGATTGCCGCCGCGCAGCAGCAGGGGGTAGAGGTTAAGCAGATACTGCTGACCCATGGTCACCTTGATCATATTGGTATCGCCGCAGATTTGGCGCAGCATTATGGTGTGCCGATTCTCGGGCCCCATCAGGCCGATGCATTTTGGCTGGAACTTCTGCCGCAACAGAGTGAGCGTTATGGTATGGAGTGCAGCCCGTTGTCACAACCGACGCGTTGGTTGCATGACGGGGATAGCATCAGCGTGGGTGCAGAGCCGTTACAGGTATTGCACTGTCCAGGGCATACACCGGGGCATGTGGTGTTTTACCATCAACCGGGTCGCCTGGCCTGGGTGGGGGATGTGCTGTTTCGGGGCAGTATTGGCCGAACGGATTTCCCTCAGGGTAATCACCAGCAGTTGCTGGCTTCCATTCGCAATAAACTGTTTCCTTTGGGAGATGATGTTACCTTTATTCCCGGCCACGGACCGATCTCTACCTTCGGTGAGGAGCGCAGAAGTAATCCGTTTGTGGGGGAAAGGGCTTTTTCGAATTATTGAAGTTGGGGTAAGACAACTCCCTCCCCTGGCAGGGGGAGGGGTAAAACAGCCTACCTACAACACCGCGACTATCGCCGCACACAGCGGATCCATATTATTCAGGGTCATACCGGCCACATTAATACGTCCGGAAGCCACCGCATAGACAGCAAATTCCTCCTTCAGGCGGGCAACCTGCTCTTTAGTCAGGCCACTAAAGGAGAACATGCCATTCTGCTGGATAATAAAGCTGAAATCCTGCTGCGCCCCTTTATCATGCAAGGTTTGCACAAACAGATGACGCATCTTCTGGATCCGCTCGCGCATAGTGGTGAGCTCTTGCTCCCATAAGGTACGCAGTTCAGGTGTACCCAGAATCGTTGCCACCACGGAAGCGCCGTGTGCAGGGGGATTGGAGTAGAGACTGCGAATGGCGCTCTTAATCTGACTGAAAGCCGCTTCAGCGATATCCTGATTGGCAGCTACCAGGGTACAACCACCGACGCGCTCGTTATAGAGACCAAAGTTCTTGGAGTAGGAGTTGGCAATAATCAGCTCCGGTACTTTCTCGGCAAACGTGCGGATAGCGTAAGCATCCTCTTCCAGGCCGTGACCAAAACCCTGATAAGCGAAGTCAAACAAGGGCAGCCACTTTCCGGCAGCCGCGACTTCGGCCAGCTGTTGCCACTGCTCCTTGCTGGGATCAACGCCGCTGGGATTATGGCAGCAGGCATGCAGAATCACCACATCACCTAGCTGGACTTGCTGCAGACTACTTAGCAGGCCATTAAAATCCAGCGCCTTATTCTGGGCATCGTAATAGTCATATTCACAGATCTGCAAGCCAGCAGCCTGGAAAATATTCTTGTGATTAGGCCAACTGGGCTTACTTAGCCAAACCCGTTTGGCAGAAGTCTGATTGGCGATAAAATCGGCAGCGACACGTAAAGCCCCTGTACCACCGGGAGTTTGCGCGGTTTTGGCACGTTTGGCACTCAATACCGGGCTATTATCGCCAAAGATCAGGCGCTGGGTATGGCTGGCAAAAGAGGCCAGGCCTTCGATACTGAGATAGTTTTTCGTGGTTTCATTGTCCAGCAGATAGCGCTCAGCGCGTTTTACACTTTCCAGTACCGGGGTTTTATCATCCGCATCTTTATAGACACCGATCCCTAAGTTGATCTTGTTGCTGCGTGAATCGGTAATGAAAACTTCAGCCAGTCCCAGAATAGGGTCGGCCGGGGCAGTGCTAATATGTTCAAACATGTTTACAGGCTTCCATGGCAGAGATTAAACAGTGGAGTCTATAAGAGTAACGTGTGGGAGGGGGGATGACAACAACCTGTTAATAAATTTTATTGTTTGCCAGCAAGGGGGTTGTGAAAATAAAACAGGGCCATAAGGGCCCTGTTGTCAACTCACTATAAAGTGGCAATTAGAACTGGTAAACCAGACCTACTGCTACGATATTGTCAGTGCTGATACCGGCAGCTTTGTAGAAACCGTCATCACCATCCAACAGGTTGATTTTGTAATCAACATAGGTAGACATATTTTTGTTGAAGTAGTAAGTAGCGCCTAAGTCAACATACTTAACCAGATCTTTGCTGTCATCCTGATTAGTCTTATAGCTCAGGTTCTTGCCCTTGGATTGCAGGTAAGCAATAGAAGGGCGCAGACCAAAGTCGAACTGATACTGAGCTACAGCTTCAAAGTTCTGAGTTTTGTTGGCAATGTAATTAGCGTCACCGAAGCGAGTGGTGTTATAAGTCTGACCATAGATGGCTGCGATATAAATATCGTTAGCATCAAACTTCAGACCACCCACATAGGACTCAGCTTTATTGCCAGGAGCGTAGCTTGTTTTCTGGTCATTTGTACGATCAGAGTTAGAGAATGCTGCAGTAGCGCTTACGCCCCAACCGATATCATAGCTGGTAGACATACCGAAACCATCACCATTGTCTCTGCTGATGTCTCCGCCGCGACTACGGTTAGCTGTACCCCTGCCTTCGCCAGATTTACCTTCGTTCTTGCCCTGATACTGCAGAGCAAAGTTCAGACCATCAACCATACCGAAGAAGTTGTAGTTACGATAGGTCAGCAGGTTATTAGCGCGAGCGTTCATGAAGTTGTCGGTCAGAGCGATTGTGTCCCCACCGAACTCAGGCAGCATATCGGTCCAGGAAGAAACATCGTAAACCACACCGTAGTTACGACCATAATCCAGTGAACCGAAATCAGCGAACTTCAGACCAGCAAAGCCCAGACGGGTGTGGTTCTGATTAGTTTTGTCGCTTTCAGCCTGGTTGGCTTGCATCTCATATTCAAACTGACCATAACCAGTCAGTTCGCTATTGATAGCGGTTTCGCCTTTCAGGCCCATACGGAAGTAAGACTTGTCACCATCATCGCCACCGTTGGAAGAGAAGTAGTGCAGGCCAGCCATTTTACCATACAGGTCCAGCTTGTTACCGTCTTTGTTGTAGATCTCTGCCGCATTTGCAGCGCCAGCGACCAACAGAGCCGGAATCATCACAGCCAGTATATTGCGTTTCATCATTTTTACCCTCATTGATGTTATATGGACACTCCCTGCTACTGCCGCAACAACGGCCAGAGAGCGTCCCTCTCTGTCTGCACGCAGTGTTCCATCCTATGGAAATATTATCTATACCGAAAATGCTACCAGACTCGCGATACAGTAACTACGTGCAACAATGCATTACAATTTGTAAATTTTGCGGAACTTTGCAGCAAATGTCAATTTAATAATTGCCACCGGCATAGGATTTTCCCTTAATCCGCTCAGTTCCACTACAACTATAGTTGTAAAGCCATACTAATCAATAAATCAAAAGCTAACATTACGTGGTGTTCTGGGGAACGGAATCACATCACGCACGTTCTGTAAGCCTGTTACATAGACGATTAAGCGTTCAAACCCCAGACCAAAGCCGGAGTGGGGTACGGTGCCATAGCGACGCAGATCGCGATACCAGCCGTAATCCTCTTTATTAAGGCCCATCTCCAGCAGGCGCTGGTCCAGATGGTCCAAACGCTCTTCACGCTGGGAGCCGCCGATGATTTCACCGATACCCGGCGCCAGAACATCCATCGCCGCCACGGTTTTGCCATCTTCATTCATGCGCATATAAAAGGCTTTAATATCTTTGGGGTAGTTTTTAACCACTACCGGCGATTTAAAGTGTTGCTCTGCCAGATAACGCTCATGCTCAGAGGAGAGGTCGATACCCCAGGAGACAGGAAACTCAAAGGTTTTTCCGGAGGCCAGCAAAATCTCAATGGCATCGCTGTAATCCACCTGAGCAAAATCAGACTGAATAAAGCGCTGCAGACGGCCAATGGCATCCTTATCGATCCGCTCGGCAAAGAAGGCCATATCATCCGGCCGCTCATCCAGCACGGCTTTAAACACATATTTCAGCATCTTTTCCGCCAGAGCGGCGATATCGTTCAGGGAGGCAAAGGCGACTTCGGGCTCCAGCATCCAGAATTCGGCCAGATGGCGACTGGTATTGGAGTTCTCCGCACGGAAGGTCGGGCCAAAAGTGTAGACCTTTGACAGCGCGCAGGCGTAGGCTTCGCCATTTAACTGACCGGAAACGGTTAAAAAGGCCTCTTTACCAAAGAAATCCTCATTAAAATCCACCTCACCTTGCGGGGTACGCGGCAGATTGGCTAAATCCAGGGTGGAGACGCGGAACATCTCTCCGGCGCCTTCGGCATCGGAAGCGGTGATAATCGGGGCTGAGAGCCATAAATAGCCCTCCTGATCAAAGAAGCGATGCAGCGCCTGGGCCAGAGTATGGCGCACCCGAGCCACGGCACCGATAAGATTGGTCCGGGGCCGTAAATGGGCCACTTCACGCAGATACTCCATGGAGTGGCGTTTGGCCGCCATCGGGTAGGTATCGGGGTCGTCTACCCAACCCACGACTTTCACGGCAGTGGCCTGTAACTCATTGTCCTGGCCTTCACCAGGAGAGGCCACCAGGGTGCCAGTGACTTCAACAGAGCAGCCAGCGGTCAGACGCACTATTTCGCTGTCATAATTACTCAGACTATTATTAATCACGGCCTGAACCGGATTGAA
>JBOFSC010000740.1:0-3115 GCA_051651345.1 Enterobacteriaceae bacterium | reverse complement strand
CCTACTGGCTGGCGAAGAGCAGGATAACCTGCTGTTACAGCTACAT
This sequence comes from Enterobacteriaceae bacterium, assembly GCA_051651345.1. Taxonomy (GTDB): domain Bacteria; phylum Pseudomonadota; class Gammaproteobacteria; order Enterobacterales; family JBOFSC01; genus JBOFSC01. The sequence continues at coordinate 3,069 of JBOFSC010000740.1, read as the reverse complement.
ACGGCAAAGCAGCAGGTTACAGAACTGGCCACTTTGTGCCCCCCACTGCAACCTTTGGTGACCCTGCTGGAAGAAGCTGCTATTCAGATAGGTGAAGTCAGTGATGAACTGCGTCACTTTACCGACCAACTGGAGCCGGATCCACAGCAGTTAGCCGAGCTGGAGCAACGCCTGACCCGACAACTCTCCCTTGCACGTAAGCACCATGTCGCCCCGCAAGAGCTGCCACAGCTGCACCAGCAGCTACTGGCTGAACAGGATTTACTGGCGCGCCAGGAAGATGACAAAGAAGCCCTCACCCTGGAGGTCGAACATCAATATCAGGAGGCGCTGAAGATTGCCCAACAATTACATCAGCAGCGACACTACTGTGCCGGCGAACTCAGCCAGCAGTTGACCAGCAGTCTGCATCGTCTGGCGATGCCCCATGGTGAGTTACAGATTTCTCTCCATTTTGATCCTCAGCATTTAACCGCTGAGGGGGCCGATCGGGTCGAGTTTTTGGTGACAACTAACCCAGGCATGCCGCTACAGCCTCTGGCCAGGGTGGCATCTGGTGGAGAGCTGTCCCGTATTGCTCTGGCTATTCAGGTGATCACCGCGCGTAAAACTGAAACACCGGCACTGATTTTTGATGAGGTGGATGTGGGTATCAGTGGTCAAACAGCGGCCATTGTCGGTGAGTTACTACGCCAACTGGGAGAGTCGACCCAAGTGATCTGTGTGACCCACCTGCCCCAGGTCGCGGCCAAAGGGCACCAACACTATTTTGTCAGCAAGGAAGTTGTAAATGAGATCACAGAAACCGCCATGCAGGCTCTGAATAAAAAACAGCGTCTGCAAGAGTTGGCACGTCTGTTGGGAGGTGATCAGATCACCCGCAATACCCTTGCAAATGCCCGTGATTTACTGGCAGCATAATTCTGAATATACCCTAAATACTTCGAGTTGCAGGTAGGTGGTAAGGAGGCGAATCCCCAGGAGCATAGACTACTATGTGACTGGGGTGAGCCGACGCAACCAACACCCCTGCAACTTGAAGTATGACGGGTATACAACTTTTTACCGTTTGTGTGGTCATACTGTGGTAAAGAAAATGTTTTCAAACCTTCTCCATCAGTCTATTATCATCATTGACTGATAATCAAAGGAAAGTAGCAATTATGCGCCATAAATTACTGACTACCCTCAGTGTGGTTTTTTTTATGCTGACCGCTGGCTGCTCGACAATGAGCAAAGTGGTATATCGCCCAGATATTAACCAGGGTAACTATTTAACTGCGAACGATGTAGGCAAGCTACAAAAAGGAATGAATAAACAGCAAGTTGCCTATTTATTGGGAACACCCATGATGCAGGACCCCTTTGGGAGTGATACCTGGATCTATATCTTCCGCCAACAACCCGGCCATGAAGATCCCAAACAGCAGACACTCAAACTGCATTTTAACAAAGAGGGAATACTGACGGATATGCAAGGGGATTTTCCCAATGCGACCCGCAGTCAAGCGGCCCCGGTAACGGAAAGTGGTAACAACACCCAAGGGAAGTAATTCTGCAACAAACAGCCTGTTTATCGTTCTATCGTAGCGTATCGAGGGAAATAAACAGGCTCTCTTATTTTATCGCCCCCTGACACCCTTCTGCTCGGCTGCACGTCGGCGGCGAATCTCTTTAGGGTCTGCCAGCAACGGGCGGTAGATCTCAACCCGATCCCCCTGTTGTAGCCGATGTTGCAACGTGACTGCCCGACCCGCAATACCAACGCCATTCACCAGCAAATCAATCTCCGGGCAACGTTGCACGATGCCGCTACGCTGAATGGCCTCCTCAACACGACTTTCAGCGGGCAAAACCACCACCAGCAGATGTTGCTGCTGTGGCAGAGCATAGGCGACTGTCACTTCTATCATGGCTTCAGACACTATAAATCTCTTGTGCGCGTCGGGTAAAAGCGGTGACCATATTTCCGGCCAGTTCCTTGAAAATCCGACCAAATGCCAATTCAATCAGCTTATTGGTAAACTCAAAATCCAGATATAACTCTACCTTGCAGGCCTCTGCACTCAGAGGAATAAAGTGCCAGCCACCGGTTAACTTACGAAATGGGCCATCCACCAGCTGCATTTTTATACCCCGGTTGGTCTCAAGAACATTGTGAGTGGTAAAGGTATTTTTCACGCCCACTTTAGCCACATCCACAGCAGCAATCATCTGATCTTCTGAAGATTTCAGTATCCGACTCCCGGTACAACCCGGCAAAAAAGCGGGATACGCAGGGACATCATTGACCAAACGGTACATCTGTTCTGCACTGTAGGGTACCAATGCTGAGCGTCTGATTTCTGGCATAGTTTCCTCTTAACGTCTACTTCCTTAGTTTATCTGATATGAATGATAGCATCTCTCGCCGCCAGAAAAAATTGCGAGGGCTTACCCATATGCGTTAAGAAAAGATTTCTTAATAGTCTGCATGCAGTATAATGCTCGCCATTATGAGCAAGAAAAAAAATTCAAAAGCCGGTTCCGCAACTATTGCGATGAATAAACGGGCACGACATGAGTACTTCATAGAAGAAGAATTGGAGGCAGGACTCTCGCTACAAGGCTGGGAGGTTAAATCCCTGCGTGCAGGTAAAGCCAACATCAGCGACAGCTATGTGGTTTTCCGCTCGGGAGAGGCCTGGCTGTTTGGTGCCACCATTACCCCACTCAACGTGGCTTCGAGCCATGTGGTCTGCGATCCGATGCGTACCCGTAAGCTGCTGCTTAACCAGAAAGAGCTGGCCAAGCTGTTTGGCCTGATCAGCCGTGATGGTTACACTATCGTTGCCCTTTCCATGTATTGGAAAAATGCCTGGGCCAAGGTCAGAATTGGGGTCGCCAAAGGTAAGAAGCAGCACGACAAACGCACGGATATTAAAGAGCGCGAGTGGCAGGTCAATAAGGCCCGCATTATGAAGCACGCCAACCGCTAAAAAACTGTTGCTAATAGCGCTTCACTTTTGCTCTGGTACAGTGGATGCTATGCAGGTTCTCAGACCCGCCGTAAATACATCCCTGTAGGCT
>JBOFSC010000739.1:0-6304 GCA_051651345.1 Enterobacteriaceae bacterium | reverse complement strand
TGTTTTGTTTTCTCAACCACAGGGCTGCGTATACTACGCTGTTCATCATCGATGTCAAGCCGTTAAATTAACTGTTTTTGCAGTCCGTCTGACCTCTGACATCTGCCCCCTGATGTCTGGACGCGCATTATAGGCAGTTAATTTTGTCGTGCAAGCGTTTTATCTAAAATTGTTTTCAACCGCTGTCGAATTGACCAGCGGTATGAAATTCTGGCTTATTCAGGAGAAACATCAATCATGGCAAGGAACTCTTTCATGACTTTGTTCCTTTCTGTGAAGTGATCAATGCGGGTAAATCCGCCAGACTTTCAATAACGATATCTGCTGTTTGTTGAGCCATATCCGTTACTGGCTTACCTGTTTTCACTAACACGGTGGTGCCCACGCCAGCCGCTCTCCCTGCCTGCAAATCTTCGAGCTTATCCCCCACCATCCATGAGGACATCATATCAATATTGAGATCTTTTTTCGCTGCCAGCAGCATACCTGGCTCAGGTTTGCGACAATCGCACGCTTTACGATATAGTGCATTGCCGTGGTCCGGGTGGTGCGGGCAGTAATAGATACCATCTAAATCCACCCCTCTGTCACTTAAAGACCAGTCCATCCACTCCGTTAATTGCAGAAACTGCTCTTCACTGAATTTGCCGCGTGCGATACCTGCCTGATTAGTAATCAATATCAAGGCAAAGCCCATCTGTTTAAGCTTTTTACAGGCCTCTATCGCCCCTTCAATAAAATGAAAATGATCGATATCATGCACGTAACCATAATCAATGTTCAGTGTTCCATCGCGATCCAGAAAGATCGCAGGTTTTGCCGCCTGCGCCATATTGTTTCCCGCCACCAGAGCCAATTAATAACTGCTGCAGTATGCCATGATTCCACATAAAATTAGTCAACTATCTCTGACGAGTAGTGATTGACGTAGACGTCTGGACGCCTTAACATCCATCCATTGCCCTGCTTGCATAGAGAGGCAGGGCAACTTAATTTTTCTTCAGGCACACGTTAAAATGATTGAAATTATTGATGTAACAAAAGTATTTAAGCAGGGAGAGCGGCAGATAGCAGCCCTTGATAAAGTCTCTTTGCATGTGCCCGCAGGCCAAATCTTTGGTGTTATCGGTGCATCCGGTGCCGGTAAAAGCACCCTGATACGCTGTGTAAATCTTCTGGAGCAGCCCAGTTCCGGCCAAATTATCGTCGATGGCGTTGACCTGACTGCATTGCGAGCGGCAGAGCTTACCCAGGCCCGTCGCCAAATTGGGATGATCTTTCAGCACTTCAATTTGCTCTCCAGCCGCACCGTCTATGGCAATGTGGCTCTGCCGCTGGAGTTACAGCGCACACCTAAAGCCGAGCTTCATGAACGTGTGCTGACCCTGCTTGAACTGGTTGGTCTGGCGGATAAAAGCGACTCTTATCCCGCTAACCTGTCCGGCGGGCAAAAACAGCGCGTCGCTATCGCCCGTGCTCTGGCCTGTAATCCCAAGGTATTGTTGTGCGATGAAGCCACCAGTGCGCTGGATCCGGCCACCACCCGCTCGATTCTCGAATTGCTGAAAGATATTAATCGCCGTCTGGGCTTAACTATCCTGTTAATCACCCATGAAATGGATGTGGTCAAAAGCATCTGTGATCAGGTGGCGATTATCAGTGACGGTAAACTGATCGAGCAGGATAAGGTGGGAGAGGTCTTTTCTCATCCTAAAACCCCTTTGGCGCGGGAGTTTATCCACTCCACCCTTCACCTTGATGTGCCAGACGATTATGCCGACCGGCTACAGGTGGAACAAACCGCTACAGCACAAATTCCGCTACTTTGTCTCGAATTTACCGGTCAGTCGGTGGATGCCCCGCTGATCTCACAGGTATCGCGCCGCTTTGCCCTGGATATCAGTATTCTGAGCGCACAGATGGAGTATGCCGACGGCGTCAAGTTTGGCATGATGCTGGCTGAAGTTATCGGTGAGCAGAGCAATGCCCAATCCGCTATTCAATTTTTACAACAACACCACGTCAGGGTCGAGGTCTTAGGTTATGTCTGAGTCTGCACTAATACTGAATCAATTACAGGAGAGTATCCAGACTCTGCATACCATTTTACCCATGCTGCTTGTGGCCACCTGGCAAACCCTGATAATGACCCTCTCCTCGGGCTTTTTTGGTTTTGTCCTGGGTCTGCCCGTGGGGATTCTGCTCTATGTCACCCGACCGGGGAATGTACTGGAGCATCGTAAACTCTACAAACTGATCTCTGCACTGGTCAATATCTTCCGTTCCATCCCATTTATTATTCTGCTGGTATGGATGATTCCCTTCACCCGTATGATTGTCGGCACCTCTATTGGACTGCAGGCAGCTATTGTGCCGCTCACGGTAGGAGCCGCGCCGTTTATTGCCAGAATGGCAGAAAATGCCTTACTGGAGATCCCCTCCGGGCTGATTGAAGCCGCCCGCGCTATGGGGGCAACCCCCATGCAGATCGTTTCTAAGATTTTACTGCCGGAAGCGCTGCCAGGACTGGTCAACAGTGCTACTATCACCCTGATTACCCTGCTGGGATATTCGGCTATGGGCGGGGCTGTCGGTGCCGGTGGCTTAGGGCAGTTAGGTTACCAGTATGGTTATATTGGTTACAATGCCACCATTATGAATACCGTGTTGATTTTATTGGTTGTTCTGGTTTATCTGATCCAAGTTTCAGGGGATCGGGTTGTGCAGCTCTTTACGCACCGCTAACCTGCTCAACTGTCTGTTAAACAGATTCAATAGATTATCATTATCAGAAAGAGGGATATATGTTAACGAAATTTAAAACGATTCTGGCTTCTGTCGCCCTGACGAGTACGCTGGTGCTGAGTGGGTGCGGACAAAAAGAAGAAGATCCCAACCATATTAAGGTGGGGGTCATTGTGGGTGCGGAGCAAGAAGTTGCGGAAGTCGCCAAACAAGTGGCAAAAGAGAAGTATGGTCTGAATGTTGAGCTGGTCACGTTTAACGACTATGTCTTGCCAAACGAAGCGCTCAACAAAGGGGATCTGGATGTCAATGCCTTCCAGCATAAGCCTTTCCTTGAGCAGCAGATCAAAGATCGTGGCTATAAGCTGGTCGCTGTCGGCAATACCTTTGTCTACCCGATTGCCGGTTACTCCAAGAAGATCAAATCCCTGTCTGAACTGGCTGACAATGCTCAGATCGCACTGCCCAACGATCCTACCAATCTGGGCCGCTCTCTGTTGCTGTTACAAGAAGTGGGTTTGATTAAGCTGAAAGACAATGTGGGCCTGCTGCCAACCCTGCTGGATGTGGTCGATAATCCAAAGCATCTGAAACTGATCGAACTGGAAGCACCACAATTGCCTCGTTCTCTGGATGATCAGCAAATCGCTCTGGCGGTGATCAATACCACTTACGCCAGCCAGATTGGCTTGACGCCGACCAAAGATGGGCTGTTTATGGAAGGTAAAGACTCTCCCTATGTCAATATCATCGCTGCGCGCACAGATGATCAGAATAGCGAGAAGGTGAAGAACTTCGTTAAAGCCTTCCAGTCTGACGAAGTCTATGAAGCTGCGAATAAAATCTTCAAAGGGGGCGCGGTTAAAGGCTGGTAAGTATATACTTTTAAAGCAGGCGAAGGATCGAGTGCGCCTGCTTTATCAAAATCATCCCTTAGATAAGGTTAACCATAATGATGCGAATATTACCGCTGTGTGTATTAACCGTGGTACTTGCTGGCTGCTCTGTTGTAGATAATGGCTCGGGTCGTGGTATTCCTACCAATCAGATGCCAGCCAAGATGTATAAAAGCGCCGACGAACTGGCGGGGAAAAACTATAGTGAACGCGGTCAGGTATCGGGCAGCAGTTGCCAGCCCTCTCCCCAGGATCCGCCTGCCAGTATCTCTGAGGCACGTCAGGATATGCTGGTACGTGCCAATCGCCTGAATGCCAATGCCGTTATTCTGGACAGCTGTGAAACAACCAGTGGTATGGCAGGCTGCTACAGGCAAGCTATCTGTATGGGTACCGCGATTACCGTTCCCTCTCAATGAGTGATTTTCTGTTTCATCCTGTCGGCGTTATTCTGTCGCCTTACAAAGAGAAGTTTGCCGTTCCCAGGCAACCGGGTCTGGTCAAAGAGGGCAAAGGGGAATTACAACTTTTGCCCCCTTACAATCAAGCCGATATGGTGCGTGACTTACAACAATTCAGCCATATCTGGTTGCTGTCCGTTTTTCATCACACGATGCAGCAGGGTTGGCACCCCACAGTACGTCCGCCCCGTCTGGGTGGCAATCGCCGTACCGGACTGTTTGCTTCCCGCTCTCCCTTTCGCCCCAATCCCATCGCCCTCTCTCTGGTGGAGTTGCTGGCTGTCCGTTGTCAGGGAGGAGAGACTTTCCTTGAATTAGGCAGTCTGGATTTGGTGGATGGCACGCCAGTGCTGGATATTAAGCCTTATCTGCCCTACGCCGAATCAATACCCCATGCGCGGGCCGGTTTTGCCACTCAGGCCCCTGAGCCCGTGATGCCGGTCACTTTTACCGCCCAGGCACAGCAGCAACTGCAGCAATATCAGTCACATTATCCCTCGTTATCCCTGTTTATCAGCGAAGTCTTGGCTCAGGATCCGCGACCTGCTTACCACAATAAAGAGGACAGCCAGCGGGAATATGCAGTCCATCTGCTGGAATTTAATATTCGCTGGCGGGTCATCGGACAACAGGCTGAGGTTTTTGCCGTCGAGCTCCTTTAAGCCCTTTTGGATACAGGCCCATACTGGTAGACTACTCCCTTTGTGTCCGATGAATTTCCAGCGGAGTTTGAAACCGATTATGCGAACAAGTCAATACCTGCTCTCCACCCTGAAAGAGACGCCAGCTGACGCTGAAATTATCAGCCATCAACTGATGTTACGTGCGGGCATGATCCGCAAACTGGCCTCCGGCCTCTATACCTGGTTACCCACCGGTCTGCGGGTGTTACATAAAATTGAAACCATCGTGCGTCAGGAGATGGATGCGGCAGGAGCACTGGAAGTCTCTATGCCGGTTGTACAACCTGCTGATCTGTGGAAAGAGAGTGGCCGCTGGCAGGCATATGGCCCGGAGTTGTTGCGCTTCGTGGATCGGGGGGAGCGGGAATTTGTTCTCGGGCCAACCCATGAAGAGGTGATTACCGATCTGGTGCGCAATGAGGTGAACTCATACAAGCAGTTGCCCCTCAATTTCTATCAGATCCAGACCAAGTTTCGCGATGAAGTTCGCCCGCGCTTTGGCATTATGCGTGCCCGGGAATTTCTGATGAAAGATGCCTACTCATTTCACACCTCCGATGCCTGTCTGCAGCAAACCTATGAGGTGATGTATCGCGCTTACAGTACGATTTTTAGCCGCATGGGTCTGAACTTCCGTGCGGTCCAGGCGGATACCGGTTCCATCGGCGGCAGCGCTTCCCATGAGTTTCAGGTGCTGGCAGAAAGTGGTGAAGATCTGATTGTGTTCTCCACCGACTCCGACTATGCGGCCAATATAGAGCTGGCGGAAGCCGTGGCCGTAGGCGACAGCAGCGCCCAGGGGACAGAGACCCTGCGCCTGGTGGATACCCCGGCAGTCAAAACCATTGCTGAACTGGTTCAGGGGTTCCAGGTGCCGATCCAGCGCACAGTGAAGACCCTGTTGGTGAAAGCCTCCGAGCAGAGCGCCTCCCCCCTGATCGCACTACTGATACGTGGCGATCACGAGTTAAACAGCGTTAAAGCGGAGAAAGTGCCGGGCGTCGCCTCTCCCCTCACCTTTGCCACTGAGGAGGATATTCGTGCGGTAATCGGTGCCGGTCCGGGCTCCCTCGGCCCCCTCAATCTGCCCGTTCCGCTGTTTATCGACCGCAGTGTCGCCATCATGACGGATTTTGCTGCGGGCGCCAACCAGGATGATAAGCACTATTTTGGCATCAACTGGCAGCGCGACCTGCCGTTACCTGATGTGGTCGATATCCGTAATGTGGTGCCAGGGGATCCCAGTCCTGATGGCAAAGGAACAGTGCTGATCCAGCGTGGTATTGAAGTCGGCCATATTTTCCAGTTGGGCACCAAATATTCAGATGCGATGAAGGCGACAGTACAGGATGAGCAGGGTCGTAACCAACTGATGCCTATGGGATGTTATGGTATCGGCGTCTCCCGCATTGCCGCTGCAGCCATCGAACAACACCATGATCAATATGGCATTATCTGGCCCGACGCCATCGCGCCTTTCCATATTGCTATCCTGCCGATGAATTTGCATAAATCGTTC
>JBOFSC010000738.1:0-3124 GCA_051651345.1 Enterobacteriaceae bacterium | reverse complement strand
GTTAGGTCTTAGTATTTACCCTGTAATGAATTAAAGGTACATCAATGTGTTATGAGCTTAAGTACCTACATATGATAATGCCATAAGCGGTCAGTTTCCCTATTTTGCCGCCATTATTAAATCCCCTGTAGAGGGGGAGATAAGCGTCGTTTGTGGGGGTACGTTGATCAGGCCAAACTGGGTATTAACGGCGGGCCATTGCCTGAAAAAGTATAGCGCGGAGCAGATAAAAGTGGTTCTGGGATTGTATGACCTTATGCAGGAGAGTCCTGGACAGGTGACGTTAGATATTAAAGCGCTATATCGCTACCAGGGGCCTGAAAAGAGAGCCGATATTGGTTTGATTCAATTAATGCAGGACGCACCGGTACAATTTACCCCCGCACAAATTGATGTGCAGCGAAAACCCGAATTCGGTATTTCGGGCACTATTATGGGATTTGGTTTAATAGCGCCTCTTGTGATACCCACCAAATTACAAGCGACGATGGAACCGTTTATCGATACTAACGCTTGTCATCGGCCTAACTTTATTGTCAATGATCAGACGGAGTTCTGTGCGGGTTATTTCAATAACGATATTTCAGCACAGAAAGGGGACTCAGGTTCCCCCTTTATAATCTCAGTTGAATTTACCCCGATAGTGCTGGGGGTTTATGTGCGTCGTGCCAAAGATGACAGTGGATTTACACGTAATTCCTGGCCAAACCTCTTTAGCCGGGTGGATTATTACTACCCCTGGATTATGGCGACCATCACGGAACATCCTGCGGGTTAGCGTTTTTCCAGCATCACGCCGCACTCCATATGATGGGTATAGGGGAACTGATCAAACAGTGCCAGGCGGCTGACCCGGTGGCTACGAGTGAGCTGCGTCAAATTGGCTGACAGCGTGTCCGGATTACAGGAGATATAAAGGATGCGGGGATAGTGCTGCACCATACCTAATGTCTCCTGATCCAGGCCACTGCGTGGTGGATCGACCAGAACCGTGCCAAACTGATAATCTGCCAGTGAGATCCCCTTCAAGCGGTTAAATTGCCGTACGCCCTGCATCGCCTCAGTCAGTTCTTCGGCGGACAGACGCACAATCTTCACATTATCGATGCCATTGGCGGCAATATTAAACTGGGCGGCGTTGACAGAAGATTTAGCGATCTCCGTTGCCAGTACCTGACGAAAGTGCCGGGCCAGCGCCAGGGAGAAGTTGCCGTTACCGCAGTAAAGTTCCAGCAGATCATGATTGGATGGGCCGGTAGCGTTCAGCGCCCACTCCAGCATACTGATATTGACCCGGGCATTGGGTTGGGTAAAACAGTTTTCCACCTGACGGTAGATCATGGTCCGCCCGGCCACGGGTAACTGCTCATCCACATAATCCTGGTCGAGACAGATTTTCATCTTCGCGGCGCGGCCAATTAACTGAACGTTAATCCCCTCCCCTGTGAGTGCTTGTTTCAGCTTGCTGGCCTGTTGCTGCCACTCCTGATCCAGCGGGCGATGATAGAGCAGAGAGACAATTAGTTGCTCACTTAATGTGGAGAGGTAATCAATTTGAAACAGTCGAAAGCGCAGTGCCGGACAGCCTTTAAGGGCATTCATGATCTTTTGCATGGCGCGATTGATCAACAGACTGGCGGCCGGGAAGTGATCGATACGCACCCGCTGCTTGCTAACAGGGTCAAACATGATGTGATAGAGGTCTTCGCCTTCATGCCAGATACGAAATTCTGCCCGCATCCGGTAATGCTGCGGCTCAGAGGGGAAAACCTCAATCGCGGGTGGCGAGAAAGGAGACATCAGTGCAGCGAGGCGTTGCTGTTTATCGGCCAGTTGCTGCTGGTAATCAGATTGGGAAGTTTGACTCATTAGCGAATTTAGTAACCACAATATAAAAGTGACAGGTTCAGTAATATACAGATGATGTCCAGTGTCTCATTAATCCGCTGGTTGTCTGGACATTGTTTGACTGAGCAGGATAGCATGGTCGTTTCCGGTGGCAAGCCTTAAAAGTGGGAATCTGGTGCAACTCCAGAGCTGACGCGCAGCGGTAAATGGGAACAGAGGTCCCTAAGCCCGAAGACCTGCCGGAACAGAGCGTCGCATCCATGACCGTCGCGCATTGCGGTTGTGTATAGCGGCATCCGTGGCAATTAGTTTGGATGCTTATTAAAATGATTAAAATAATAACACCAATGACAGTGTGTTTCGCTGTCACCTCCTCTTGTTGGGCCCAGGATACAACTGAAGCTGAAAGCAAGGATAGTCAGGAAAGCAAGATCGTTGTTACCGCCAGCCGTTTTCAACAACCCGTCTCCTCAGTTTTAGCGCCAGTCACTGTGGTAACACGTGATGAGATTGACCGTTGGCAGGCGAAAAGTGTGGCAGATGTGCTGCGTCGATTGCCGGGGGTGGATGTTGCACAAAGTGGAGGGAGGGGACAGCTTTCCACTATTTATATCCGGGGTGCAGAATCCAGGCAGACTTTAATTCTGGTGGATGGAATTAAATTGAATCAGGCGGGGATCAGTGATTCCAGCGATTTAAGCCAGATACCGATGTCTATGATTCAGCGTATTGAATATATTCGTGGCCCTCGCTCTGCCATATATGGCTCGGATGCGATAGGTGGGGTCATCAATATTATTACAGGGTATGAGTCAGGTAGTCGTCTGGATGCTGGGATCGGTTCGAATGGATACCAACAATATAGTGTCAGTAGTAAGCATCAATTGAGTGATAACACGTCTGCTGGAATTGCCGGGGAGTATACTTATACAAAAGGATTTGATGTAGTTGCAAATATGCCCACAGATGGGGGACCGAGACAAACAGATCGTGATGGTTATCTTGGTAAAAGTTTTTTGGGGGGCATTGATCATCGCTTTTCTTCAGAATGGGCAGGTTTTATCCGAGGATATGGCTACCATAACAGATCAGATTATGATGGTACTACCTTCTGGGATGATGATGGAAATACAATAGTAGATCATATGTAGGTACTTAAGCTCATAACACATTGATGTACCTTTAATTCATTACAGGGTAAATACTAAGACCTAACGATAGCAACATACTTTTCTGATCTCGCCTGGGATGAGCTCGTTGACCATGAGTCGCAAAA
>JBOFSC010000737.1:0-2966 GCA_051651345.1 Enterobacteriaceae bacterium | reverse complement strand
AGCAGCGGTAGCGAGCTTGGCAACGCTTCTGCCTATAACCTGACTGACACTGACCAGTGGGGCGCAGGTGCCTTCGCCGGTTATCAGTACAACCAGTATCTGGGCTTCGAGTTGGGTTATGACTGGCTGGGCCGTATGGATTCCGCTTCCAGAAATAACTTCCCTGCGGGCAAATCTTACAATGGTAAGTACGATGCACAAGGTATCCAACTGACCACTCGTCTGAGCTACCCCATCATGCAGGATCTGGATATCTATACCCGCCTGGGTGGATTTATGTATCGTGCGGCGGTCTCTTATAAGGACACCAGCTCCGTTAATAACAGTGGCAACAGCTGGTCCAAAACAGACTACGGTTTCGCCCCTCTGGCCGCTGCCGGTGTTGAGTATGCCATCAATGATGACTGGGCCGTTCGCATGGATTACCAGTGGATCTGGCACCTGGGCGACAAGAGCAATATCGATACCAAACCCAGCAATAGCATGCTGAGTGTTGGTGGTATCTACCGCTTTGGCCGTGCTGAGTCCTATGTGGCTCCGGCTCCTGCCCCGGCTCCGGCTGCAGAACCTCAGGTGACTCGCTTCACTCTGACTTCTGATGTGCTGTTTAATTTTAACAAAGCTACCCTGAAGCCGGAAGGTCAGCAGGCACTGGATCAGCTCTACAGCCAAATCACTCAGGCTAACCCGCAAACCGGTACTGCCGTGGTTGTTGGTTACACTGACCGCATCGGTTCTGAGCACTACAACCTGAAGCTGTCTGAAGACCGTGCCAGACATGTGATGGACTACCTGGTCAGCAAAGGTATTCCGGCTGATCGCATCACTGCCCGTGGTATGGGTAAAGCGAACCCTGTTACCGGTTCTACCTGTGACAGCATCCGTAACCGTAACGCTCTGATCGAGTGTCTGGCACCGGATCGTCGCGTTGAGATCGAAGTGACAGGTACCAAGCAAGAAGCCGCACAGTAATTTATTTTTCTGCGCGCAAAAAGCCTCACTTTTTAGTGAGGCTTTTTTATTCCGCCTTGAGCTCTTTACCCAAAATAGATTGTAAGTCGCATTTCAGCAGATGCATCTGCGAGGCATAATGTTCCTTACGTTCGGCATCTTCGATCAGTTGTACAATGGTCGCTGACAGTGTGGTGCCTCTGCGCTGGGCCAAAGCGGCTAACTGTTGCCATACCAGAAACTCCAGATCGATGGATTTCTTGCGGGTATGCTGATGTTCCGCATTAAAATGGCGTTTGCGCCGCGCCCTGATCGTCTGCTTCAGCCGATTATCCAGCGCCGGATTAATATGTTGCTCGATCCACTCCTGTACCTTGATCGGTTCACGCTCCAACAGCATTAACTGTTGTATCGCTTCCGCCGAGGCACTCGGATCCAGATAGCGGGTAATGGCTTCCCCGCTGCGATGTTTTTTTAGCAGATAACTCCACTTCCAGCCGCTCTCAAGATTTTCAAGTTGTTGATATTTCATGATCACCACCAGTGACGCTGTAACTTAATATTATCATAACATCTTTGTAGCCTGTTTGCCTTTCTTTACCGTCCTGCTGGTTGTTTTTTAAGACATTAACGGCAAATACTCCTTTGGTCTAATCAACACCCCTGTTTAGTCGGATTAATTCTTGTATAATTATCCTTTTAGTTACATTAATAATAGCTGATATTCTGTGACCACAATGCAACTGGAGTGGCAGTCGTTACTGCCCGACTCAGCGCTCGTCACCGCGCTGCATACTAAGACCAGCAAGCTGGCACCGTTATCCATCCATCATATGCAGCCGCGCCTGCAGGATGCCATCTCCCTGTTTTGCCAAAATCAAGGCAGCTCACGCTTTATGTTGCTGCATGCCGACGAGGGCCAGGAGCACATGGCCTGGATAGCGCAACTGGTACAGGACAAAGTGCGTACCGATTCTCAGATTCATGGTGTCGCCTATCAGATAGAGGGAAATCATGTCCACTGTCTGCCTGCCAGCAGCAGAGAGGATAATTTTGCCGCCCAGTCCGGGTGTCTGTTTGCTGATTGGGTGGAGAGTGACGAGCTCTTTGGTTGTCTGCGCACTTCACAGCAGCAACATCAACTCTGCCCGGGGTTGGTGCACCAGGCCAATGGCGGGGTGTTACTGCTTTCCCTGCATACCTTACTGACACAACCCAGACTGTGGTTCCGTCTGAAGCAGATGGTCACAGCAGAGCGATTCCGCTGGCTGCCTGGGGATGAAAGCAAACCTCTGCCCCTGTCTATTCCGGATATGCCGCTGGATTTGCGGGTGATCCTGGTGGGCACCGCCTTTGATCTTGCCGAACTGCAAGCGACGGAGCCTGCCCTGTCAGAGCGGGCCTGTTATGGCGAGCTGGAGTCGCAGTTACTGCTGAAAGATGAAGAGTCTCTGTTGCAATGGTGCCGCTATGTGCACCATCTCGCCGGACAGGCTAAGTTGCCGCCCCTGCATGAGGATATCTGGCCTGTGCTGATACGCGCAGCCGTACGTGATACCGGGGCCCATCATCTGCTGCCCCTGTGTCCTCTCTGGCTCAGCGACCAGTTGCGCAAGGCATCTCAATACGTCACTAACAATAAACTGGATGGTCAGGCGCTACAGCAGGCCCTCGACAAAGAGGAGTGGCGACTCGGTTATTTGCAGGAGAAACTGCAACAGGAGATCCTCACTGGCCAGCTCTCTATTGACACTGAAGGCCAGGTCATCGGCCAAATAAATGGCTTATCTGTGCTGGAGTTTCCCGGCTTTCCCCACGCTATCGGCGAGCCCTCCCGTATCAGCTGTGTGGCCCATATCGGCGATGGCGAGATAACGGATGTGGACCGAAAGGTGGATCTGGCAGGCAGTTTGCACGCCAAAGGCATGATGATCATGCAGGCTTTTCTGATCTCCGAACTGGATCTGGATCATCCTTTTCCCTTTGCCGCTTCGGTAGTATTTGAGCAGTCTTAT
>JBOFSC010000736.1:0-5170 GCA_051651345.1 Enterobacteriaceae bacterium | reverse complement strand
GGGCGTAGCAGCGGCCTAACAGGGCTAAATCCTGGCCGCTGTTAAACTTTCCGGAGTTAAAAAAGTAGGGGCTACGGCGGCCCGATTTCAGAGTAAACTCGCCAAACGTGACGACCTGTTTACGCAGCGCAAGGTCGATAAACTGTTTTTGATACGCTTTCATTCAACCATACCTCTTAAATTAGCAATGCAGCAAACTCGAACCCTTCGGACCAGAGTTTTAAGAAGAGAGCGCGGCTTTTTGTGCGTTGGTGATGGCGTTGATCCCCTCATGGGCCAGATCCAGTAACGCCAGTAACTCTTCACGAGTAAAGGGTTCACCTTCGGCAGTGCCCTGCACCTCAATCATGCGACCATCTTCCATCATCACCACATTCATATCGGTTTGTGCTGATGAGTCTTCGCTATAATCCAGGTCACAACGGGGTTGTCCATCAATAATACCGACAGAGATGGCGGCGATCATGCCTCTCAAGGGATTCTCTTTTAACAAACCTTGCAACTGCATATGGGTCAATGCATCTACCAGAGCCACGCAGGCACCACTGATAGCGGCGGTACGTGTTCCGCCATCGGCCTGAATTACATCACAGTCCAGGGTGATGGTATAGTCGCCCAGTTTACTCAAATCGACCGCCGCTCGCAGCGAACGCCCGATCAGGCGTTGAATCTCCAGAGTCCGCCCGCCTTGTTTACCTTTTGCCGCTTCACGGGGATTACGGCTGTGTGTTGCGCGTGGCAGCATGCCATATTCTGCGGTGATCCAACCCTGTCCCTGTCCTTTTAAAAAACGGGGCACGCCCTCTTCCACTGTGGCGGTACAGAGAACTTTAGTTTCACCAAACTCCACCATGACGGCGCCTTCAGCATATCGGGTGTAGTGACGGGTGAATTTAAGGGGGCGTATTTGCTGTGCACTTCGTCCTGCCAGACGCATGTTGTCTCTCCGCGAAAATAGGGTTAATTGCGTCGCATTATACGCTTTCCCCGAAGTGAATGCCTATCATGTCTTGGTGACCAGGGGTATAATCCGCAGGACTGACCATTTCTGAGGAAAACCCGCATGATACGCAGCATGACAGCCTATGCCAGGCAGGAGATTAAACAAGAGTGGGGTACCGCCGCCTGGGAGTTGCGCTCTGTAAACCAGCGCTATCTTGAGGTTTTTACCCGTTTGCCGGAACAGTTTCGCAGCCTGGAGCCGATCATTCGTGAACGCATCCGTCAGCGCCTGACTCGCGGTAAAGTCGAATGCTCTTTACGCTTTGACCCGAACCCGGATCAGCAAAATGGCATGATCCTGAATGAAGGATTGGCCCAGCATCTGATACAGGCTGCCAACTGGGTTAAGCTGCAGTGTGATGAAGGTCAGATAGACCCTTTGCGTCTGCTGCGCTGGCCGGGTGTACTTTCCGCCGCAGAGCAGGATCTGGATGCCATTTCAGAGCAGATGGTTGGCGCGTTGGATAACGTGCTGGACGAGCTGGTACAAAATCGGCAGCGGGAAGGTCAATCATTAAAGGCTCTATTAACACAACGCTTGCAGGGCATCGGTGAGCAGGTCAGTAAAGTGCGTCTGCATATGCCACAAATCCTCGAATGGCAGCGGGAAAAATTGCAGAACAAACTGGCCGAAGCGCAAATTCAACTGGATAACAACCGTGTGGAGCAGGAATTAATCCTGTTAGCGCAACGAATTGATGTTGCAGAAGAGCTGGACAGGCTGGAGGCTCATATTAAAGAGACACTACTGACTCTGGATAAACCGGAAGCCGTAGGCCGCCGCCTGGATTTTATGATGCAGGAGTTCAACCGGGAAGCCAACACACTGGCCTCTAAGTCCATTAATGCGGATGTCACCGCCTCGGCGATTGAGCTTAAGGTGCTGATAGAGCAGATGAGGGAGCAGATCCAAAATATTGAATAGTGTTTGCAGGCATCCATAGAAGTACATAACTACATTGTTTTATTTGATATTTATGTAAAATCCCTTCCGTAGGAATGCACAGAGATTTACCCCAAACCGCTGCCAAATGGGTAGTAGTTTGGGTAGTAGAATAGCTTTGCATCTCTGATCGTTTGCTTTATAACTCATTTACTACCCACTTTTTTGTCTATTCAATAAAAATTGGATATTTTATAGGAGGTTGGTGATGAGTAAGCATGCTGATTTGTCCCTTGCGCAGGTTCGCCTTAAGGCTGAAGAGATCAAAGAAAAAGTCAGGCAAGGTGATGATCCTATAACCGAACGCAAGCGACTCCGACGGCCTAAAATCAAGACGGTGGATGATCTTTTCAATGACTGGTATCAGGACCTGCAACGCCGTCTTAAGCATCCGAGTATTCCCAATCGGATTTTCAAAAAGGATATCAGCCCATATCTTGGTGATTTGGCTTTAAATAAGGTGACACCTCTGGATATCCGTTCAATTATCCAACAAATCACCACCAGTAACAGACCCACGATAGCCAACGATGCGCTGATGTACCTAAAACAGATTTTTAATCATGCTATTAAGCTTAACCTGATGATTTACAATCCGGCAGCAGCTTTTAAAGTGGATGATGCTGGTGGCCTTGAAAAAAGCCGTGATAGAGCACTTAGCATGGAAGAGTTGACGCAGGTTTTTCAGGTTCTTAGAAATAACAATGACAGCTTTACCCGTGAGAATTATCTGGCTTGCGCCTTGCTGATTGTACTTGGTGTTCGTAAAAATGAGCTGATTGAATCCCGCTGGGCAGAGTTTTCTCTTGAACAAGCAGTCTGGGAACTGTCAGCAGAAAGAAGTAAATCTGCCGTTGCCATCATGATCCCCTTGCCGCCACAAGTCGTCGAGTGGCTACAGGAGCTAAGAATACGGGCTTGCGGCTCGGAGTATGTTTTCCCGAACCGTAGAAGCAGTTCAAAACCTCATATGGGTAGTGACACTCTTAACCGGGCTATCGCCAAGCTGTTTGGGCACGAACCCGGCAGAACCGTTCAACCACCCAATAAGATGGGGACAATTGAGTATTTTACTGTTCATGACCTGCGGCGTACCTGCCGTAGCTTGCTGGCAGCACAAGGTATTCCGGGCCATGCTGCTGAGAGATGCCTAAATCATAAGTTGAAAGGGGTTGAGGGGATTTATGATAGGTATGATTATTTTGAAGAGAGAAAGGAAGCACTGAACAAGATCGCGACTGTTGTTCAGTCTATTGTAATTTAATGAAAATATGAATAACAATAGCCTCCGGATGGCATGGTTAGCAACGATACAAGCACTTTAAAGTAACAGACTAATAACAAAAAAGTTTGCAAAATTATAAAAACACGGCAATAATTGCCGTGTATATTGGAGTTTTTAAACCATGCTTAGCAGTGATGCCCGACAAAAGCTCAGACAACTTCTCCCTCCGGGAATGGTAGCAACCAAACAGTGGTTACTATCTCAGGGGCTGGGTTTGCATTTTGTGGATAATGCTGTTCGCAGCAATACTTTGTTGTCTCTCTCTCCTGGCGTGTTTACCGTGCTGGATACCAGAGTGAACTGGCAAGGTATAGTTGCCTCCTTACAACGCATGAGTTTACAACCGGTACATGTTGGCGGACTGACGGCCCTTGGCATGGCGGGTCTTGCCCATTATCTGCCTCAATCCTCCCCTCGCCATATTAAACTCTACTGTGCCAATCCGTTACCCCGCTGGTTGTCCAGACTTCCTCCAGAGACTGCTTTTACCTGGCCCGTTTTTAGCTGGCATAGTACTCGCAGGTTATGGCCGGATGAGATCATGTCTGGCACGGCATTTATCCGGGAGGATGAGTGGAGAGAAG
This sequence comes from Enterobacteriaceae bacterium, assembly GCA_051651345.1. Lineage (GTDB taxonomy): Bacteria > Pseudomonadota > Gammaproteobacteria > Enterobacterales > JBOFSC01 > JBOFSC01. The sequence goes on along the minus strand of JBOFSC010000736.1, from coordinate 1,356 downwards.
GATTACCGCCAGTACAATTCTCCTGTCCTGAAAAAGCACTTCTGGAGGTGATATCTGATATTCCTGAGTTAATCAGCTTTGAACATGCCGATCAACTGATGCAGGGGGGACATAATCTTTCACCGCGAAAGCTGGATACGCTGCTTAAATCCTGCCGCAGTGTGAAGGTCAAACGGCTTTTTCTCTGGCTGGCTGCCCGACATCATCATGCCTGGTTCAACCACCTCAAGCCAGACAGTTATCATTTGGGGACGGGTAAGCGAGTTGTTGCTCACCAGGGGCGTCTGGATAATACTTGGCAGATCACTGTACCTAAAGAGATGTGAGAAATAGTATGGACAAAAAGAGTCGTTATTATCAGCAAGTTCAATTGCTATTGCGCATGATTCCCCCCGACTGGCTTTTTCATTTGATTTAAAAGGAATGACTACTTTTATCCCTCTTATTTTTAGATGGTTACGAAGCTTCTGACTGGAGTAGCCCTTATCAGCTAACACGGCGTTGGGACTGAATTTCAGGTGCCCGCTTTTTCGTATGATCCCAACCCGATTGAGCAAGGTCTCAGCATATTGACTCTCATGAGCCTGCCCGCCGCTCAGGCAAAAGCTCAACGGTAACCCTGAGCCGTCTGTTGCCAGGTGGATTTTGGTGCCAAAACCACCTCGAGAGCGACCCAACCCATGATCTTCGAGTTCATCTGGATGTTTTTTTTGGCGCCCGCTGCCGCCTTTAAGGCGCGGATATTGCTGCCGTCAAGCGCTATATCATCCCAATCAACGAGTTTCCTGTCATCCAGAATGTATAGTAGCTTATTGAAAATACAGTTTATTATTCCTTCTTTCGACCAACGGTTAAAACGGTTGTAAATTGTTTTCCAGTTCCCATATCTTTCTGGTAAATCCCTCCAGGGCGCACCAGAGCAAAGAACCCAGAAGATCCCGTTCATCACAGGTCTGTGCTCAAGATAGGGACGTCCACCTTTAACAGTATTTCGTTCAGGCGGTAACATAGGAGAGATAAGCGCCCAGGCCTCATCAGGAAAATCATAACGAGCCAAATTCAGAGCCTTCTGTATCAATGAAATATCATTACATTGTACAAGAAATAGTTACGGGACACACCCTACACTGGAAAATCTGACTGTAGAAGCGGCTATAGGTGAAAAGAGAGTTGAGCAGTTGGCTCTGTGTCTGAGAGATCTGGTGGAACTTACTGTGTAATTATACGTAGGATCTTTAGGATCAACCAACTGATAACGATAGAAAAAATGACGTATTTTTAGAAAAAAGAGTGGAAAGTGTGCTGTGATCATGATCAAATGATCATTCGCCAAAACAACCAACACAACCACAGCAC
>JBOFSC010000735.1:0-5399 GCA_051651345.1 Enterobacteriaceae bacterium | reverse complement strand
CTTATGAGGCCGAGGATTTTGTCACCTCTGAAGGCGGATTTGATGGCCTGATTACCAGCATGGACGCCCTGTTATTACCCTCACCTGTGGTCTGCGTGGCGATTCCGGCCCCGCCTTTACTGCTGGATATTCTGGAACGGCGGCATGCCAAAGTTATCCCGGTTGCCTGTGATGATCATGGCCCAGTACCTGAGTCACTGGCGGAAGCGTTACAACATAATCCGACCGCTTTTTTTTATCAGCCTAATGTTCATCTGTTTACCGGGGTTTCCGTGACCAGACATCGGTTACAGGCGTTGGCAGGGGTGCTGCAGAGCGTCAATACCTTAATTATCGAACATGATATTACCGGTGAACTGTTCCTGGATACCCAGTTAAGCATGGGTACCTTGCTGCCGGAAAGAACCATTTTTGCGCGCACTTACACCAAAATCTACAGCCCGGATTTGCGTCTGGCGGTGTTGTCAGGCAGCCGTGAAAATATACAGAAAATATATGCCACCCGGGGTTTTGGTATTGGCTGGAGTAGCCGGTTTTTGCAGGGCGCGTTGGCCTGTTTGCTGCAAGATGACAGCACCAGGCAAAGCGTATCGCAGGCGCGCAGTATCTATAACCAGCGGCGCCAGACACTGGTGGATGCCTTAAGCCAGAGAGGGGTTACCGTGGAGAGGCATAATGGATTTTGTGTCACGGTCGCGGTGCCTTCAGAGGAATATGCCGTCGCACTGCTGGCGGAACAAGGTATCGCTGTCTCTCCGGGTAAGCGTTATGGTCTCAAAGACAATAAAAGCATTGTTATTGCCACCTCAAGATTGCCGTCTGAGCAGGCTGACAGAGTCGCCTATGCGGTCGCAAAGGCGTGTTGTGTACCTGAAGTGTTGTAATGAAAAGGAATGGAAATGTTCAACCAACAAAACAAAAAGTATGTTCAAAAAATAGTTACCACAGCAGCCATTATCATGCTGGCAAGTTCACTGTTTTCAACACCCTCCCGCGCGACGTCTGAGATTCCGACGCAACAGAAAAATGTGACTCTCTATAATCAACTGCCCCAGGAGGTCAGGGAAAAAGGGATGGTCTCAGCCATAGATAGCAGCTTCTATCCCTATGCGATCATCGGTGATGATAATAAACTGGAAGGTGCCGGAATTGACTTCGCAAAATCGGTCAGTGAAATTCTGGGTGTCGAGATTCGCCATGAAATGGTGGATGGTTTTTCTGGCATGCTGATGGGCATTCAGGGCGGGAAATATCAGGTGACCTTTAATCCTATCGATGATCAGATAGAACGGGAACAGAAAATGGATCTGCTGGATATTGCGCGTGGTGTCAATGTGGTGGTGGCGCAAAAAGGTAAGCTCACTAATATCACCTCTTTTACTGATTTATGTGGCAAAAGTGCAGCCGTGATGAAAGGAGCCACTCCGGAAGGTGTCGTGAGCAAACACAGTGGGTTGTGTGTTAAACAGGGCAACAAGCCCATTGAGTTACAGAAGTACCGTGATGTGCCAGCGGCGATTTTAGCGGTATTATCCGGTCGCGCTGATATGGTACTGCTGCCGATGCCTCACTTTGCGGCACAAAAAAATGACCAGCTTGAGTTAATCGCGGCCATTAATGAGTTGGATAAAGAGCTGCCTGAGTATTATCGCGGAGTGGTACTGGGCAAAGATTCGGTACTTACGCCTGTTCTGCTGGAGGCGTTTAAGGAGCTCTATAATAATGGCACCTATGCCATCATTATGAAAAAGTGGGGCCTGGAGAAAGAGATGCTCGCTGCGCCAGGAGTTAATCTGGCCGGGCAGTAAAATAGTCGCCTCTCCCACGCAATAACTGTTTCTGAGAGTATTTTACGTTGCTTCAGGAACAGTGGATGCCATGCAGGTTCTCAGACCCGCCGTAAATACGTCCCTGTAGGCTCGAAGCGCAGCATCCATGCTGCTTACGGTCTGCTAACCTGCATGGCATCCACTGTTGCGATATTTGAAACAGTTATTGCGTGGGAGAGGTCTGTTTTAATTCCCGGTAAACAGAGCCAAATTATTATCCAATGCCTGGTTATACAGCAGGATATCAACGCCAACAGCAATAAAATTCGCGCCCCATGAAAGGTATCTCTGAGCCATAGCAGGCTGGATAGCGATGGTACCGGCGGCTTTACCTGCGCTGCGAATCTTTTTAATACAGGCTTCAATCACCTTCTGAACCTCTGGATGCCCGGGATTGCCGGGATATCCCAGAGAGGCAGAGAGATCCGATGGCCCAATAAACAGGGCATCCACCCCCTCTACCTGAAGAATATCATCCAGACTGTCTACTGCAGCTTTACTTTCTATCTGCAATATCAGACAGAGGTTATCCTGGGCCTGAGCCATATAATCGGCCACTCTGCCCCAGCGGGAGGCTCTGGCGGCATCGGCACCTACACCCCGGGTACCCAAAGGAGGATAATGTATGGCCGCCACCATCTTCTCAGCGTCATGTGCGCTGTCGATCATCGGTAGCAGAAGGGTCTGTGCACCAATATCCAGCAGTTGTTTGACCAATGCCTTATCGCTTTCCAGGGGCCGGACGATGGGGTGGCTCTGATAGGGGGCGATAGCCTGCAACTGAGAATGGATTTCAGCGATAGTATTAGGGGCATGTTCACCATCCACCAATAACCAGTCATACCTGGCCGTAGCGGCCACCTCGGCCATATAGGCTGAGCGACAGCTCAACCAGAGACCAATCTGAGTTTTACCTTCACTCAGCGCTTTTTTAAACGGATTTGGGAGTAAATGCATTTTATTTTCCTCAAAATTTTACCATTCAGCCACAGCACCATCCGGATAACGCCAGACAGGGTTGCGCCAGTCGGGGGCATTTTTACTGCGTTCAATAACCACTTCTTCATTGATATCAACCCCTAAACCCGGTTTATCCGAGGGATAAAAATAGCCACCCTGCATAGAAAAATCTTCTTTATTATTAACGTAATCTAACAAATCTGCCCCCTGATTATAGTGAATCCCCATACTCTGCTCTTGCAAGATAGCGTTACGAGAAACGAAATCCAGATGCAGGCAAGAGGCCAGAGCAATGGGCCCTAAAGGGCAGTGGGGGGCAACAGCAACATCGTAAGCTTCTGCCATAGAGGCAATTTTCAGACATTCAGTAATCCCACCTGCATGAGAAAGGTCAGGCTGAATAATCGCTAAACCGCCTTCTGCCAGGACCCGCTTAAAGTCAAAACGGGAAAACATACGTTCCCCGGCTGCGATAGGAATCGAAGTGTGTGCCGCCAGACGGGGATAATATTCCGCTTGCTCTGCTAATACCGGCTCTTCAATAAACAGAGGATGATAAGGCTCCATCTCTTTAATCAGCACCTTCGCCATAGGAAAAGATACTCGCCCATGGAAATCCAGACCAAACTCAATGGAATAACCGAATGCCTCACGAATTTCAGCCACTACCGCTACTGCGGCATCCACCTGGCGATGACTGTCGAGAATACCCATCTCCTCGCAACCATTTAATTTAAAGGTGTCCACACCAGTGGCTTGTAACTGATGAATTCCCTCAATCACCTCTGCGGGACGATCGCCGCCTACCCAGCTATAGGCTTTGATTTTATCCCTGACCAGGCCACCCAATAGTTGGTAAACAGGCACACCCAGCACCTTGCCTTTGATATCCCACAGCGCCTGGTCAATACCGGCGATAGCACTGAGCAAAATGGGTCCACCACGGTAAAATCCCCCCCGATACAGGGTTTGCCAGATATCATTGATACGGGCCGGATCTTTACCAATGATATATTCCGACAGTTCATGTACCGCCGTTTCAACCGTTCTGGCTCGTCCTTCTATCACAGGCTCGCCCCAGCCGATCACCCCTTCGTCCGTGTCTATTTTTAAAAATAGCCACCGGGGCGGTAAGCGATAGGTTGTTACTTTTGTGATTTTCATGGTATTGCCCCTTGTCAGTATGGAGAAACAGCGGAATATGTTTCTGGTCGCCCATCAGCGTGGGCTGTAAACGTTGGCTTGAACTGATAATCATGATACGGGCTGCTCTTTCAGTCACCGCGATATCTTGCAAGCGAGCACAACCGAGATCTATTGTACTGCAATATAGATTGCAAAACAGACGCACCAGGAAACCTCTTCATCCCGCCATATAGCGAAAGCAGGGATACCTTAGACGGGCCAATAAAAAACCATATTATTTACAATTTGTTACATCTATTGGTGGTATAGATCGTCTCAGAGAGTAGCAGATGCTTCCGGACGATATAGGTGTACTTATGCAAAAGCGATATGTGTTGAATCTACTATGTTTACGGTTTGTCTGTATGACCCATTCTGCGTCCGCTTTAGCCATATCGGGTGGCACAGATGCCATTCCTGGAGAGTTTCCTTATTTTGCAGCCATTGCAATGTATGAAAAACCACCAGCAGAGGATTCGATATTCTGTGGTGCCGCACTAATCGCACCGAAATGGATTATCACAGTCAGGCACTGTATGACAGGACCAGATGTTAAAAATATCAGAATCATTTTAGGAAAATACACACGTTCCACAGCGACTCCTGGACAGATTACCCTCTCTGTAGAAAAAGTCTCGAACTATCCTGACTCAAGGGCAGATATTGTCCTTGTTAAACTAAAAACAGCAGCTCCTGTGACTTTTAGGCCTGTCAATTTCAACTTTATTGACAGACTACATGCTGGACTTATGGGAACGGTAATAGGATTTGGGAGAGAACAACCTGATGTTGTAACAAAGCATCTGCAAAAAATGGAGGAACCTGTCATTCCAACTGAGCTGTGTAAAACGCCAACATTTCAGGTAGATGATGAAACACAGTTTTGTGCCGGGTATTTTTATACCTCTGTCTCAGCACATCCGGGAGATTCTGGTGGTCCTTTTATTGTCTACTGGGCAGATACTCCCATATTAATAGGTGTTTACCAGGGTCACTATAGATCTTATCCTGGCTATGATAACGATTCCTGGCCTACTAAATATGAGAGGATTAGTTTTTTCTATCCATGGATAAAAAGCACAATGTGCCTTAATGGGGGACCTTGCTCAGAAAGCTGGTTAGCCTCTTTACCCATTCAGGTGCCATAAATACGAATATCTCCGTGCCGCCAGGTAAAGGCGTGGCGGGTTAAGTCGATAAAGGGTTTCATAACAGGGGTTGATATTGGTTGGCGAAAAAATTTTCTTATTTACAAATAGTTACATGGATTGGTGGTATAAGGGGCTTATTATACGTAGGATCTTTAGGATCAACCAACTGATAACGATAGAAAAAATGACGTATTTTTAGAAAAAAGAGTGGAAAGTGTGCTGTGATCATGATCAAATGATCATTCGCCAAAACAACCAACACAACCAACACAAC
>JBOFSC010000734.1:0-3738 GCA_051651345.1 Enterobacteriaceae bacterium | reverse complement strand
TGGCATATCAACCAGCAGGGGGAGCAGTTATTGCAGGAGGCAGGCTACCAGCAGTATGAAATCTCTGCTTATGCAAAAGCAGGCCATCAATGCCAACATAATCTCAACTACTGGCGTTTTGGTGACTATCTGGCCATTGGCTGCGGTGCCCACAGCAAATTAACCCAGTCTGATGGTACTATTTTGCGCCAGATTAAAGTGCGCCACCCTAAGGGGTATATGCAGGGTAACTATCTTTCCTCGACGGGGGAAGTGCCTGTAACAGAACGGCCGTTTGAGTTTTTCCTCAACCGTTTCCGTTTGCTGGAGCCGGTCCCCCGTCAGGCGCTGACCCACCTGACAGGCGTGCCAGAGTCACACATCCGCCCACAAATTGAGGCGGCGCTGACAGCGGGCTATCTGCAGGAGAGCCCTGAGTCATGGCAGGTAACGCACCCGGGCCATCTCTATCTCAACTCACTGTTGCAACTGTTTCTGACAGATTAAAGCGTTTTTCAAATTCCCCTCCCTGGAAGGGTGGCGTGCCAGCGCCAGGGGGGCTTCCGATGTTCCGCAATACAGCTTCTTCAGCAAACGTCAACAGTTCCTGATAACTATCAGAAAGCATCAGAGTAAAATAAGTTGTGGCGATAACTCAGCTATTTCTGTTAAATTACTGAATCTCAGAATATTGCAAAATAGTGCTGTGTTGACAAACAAAGGAAAGCACTCCCATGACAGATACCCTGATCCAGGCAGGTAAAGCCCTGCTGCAAGGCCACTCCCGCTATCAGCTGGAGATTGCTGAGTCCCCTGCGTTGCTGGATGTGCTCAACTTTACCGGTAAGGAGCAGATGAACGGCTGCTATCGCTATGATATCCAGTTCACCTCACCTGCTCAGGATATCGACCCGGTTACCTTGTTGAATAAAACCTCAACTTTTAGCATGCATGCACCGGGTGGCCTTAAGCCGCTGCGTAAAGTGCATGGGGTGATTACTCACTTTAAACGCCTCTCCACCTCCCGCGATGAGGCCCGTTACCAAGTCACGCTGGAGCCTTATCTGGCCCTGCTGCGCCACAGCCGCCGCTGCGCCATTTACCAGAATTTAAACATTCCGCAGATTGTCGAGAAGATCCTGCGTGAATACCACCAGTTTGAAGGGCAACACTTCCACTTTACTCTGGAGCGGGAATATCCGCGCCACGAGCAGATTATGCAGTGGCAGCAGTCGGATCTCGATTTTATCAACTTCCTGCTGGCTAAAGTGGGGATCTGGTATCGCTTCGAGATGGATGAGCGTCTGGAGCTGGAGGTGGTACGTTTTGGGGACAGCCAGCGCGACTACCTGTTCCCGCAAAGCCCCCTGCCCCTGCGCCACCCGGCAGGTATGCATGATGTCGGCGTCTACTCCGTATGGAACCTTGCCACTGAACATAATGTGGTGGAAAAGCGCACGGCCACCCGCGATTACAACTACCGTGAAGCGGCCCATATGATGGACACCGAAGCGGAGATCCCTGCTGACGATGCCACCACCTATGGCCTCAGCTATCACTACGCCGATCACTTCCTGGAGCAGGGAGAAGATATCGACCCGGATACAGAAAGCGGCAGCTTCTTCGCCCGCCTGCACCATGAGCGTTATCTCAATCAGCAACACCGCCTCAGTGCTGACAGTACCAGCCCGCTGCTGATGCCCGGTCAGGTGGTCGATATTGACGGACCGACAGCCGAAATTGCCGGTAACGGTATTTTTATCACCCACAGTCACTGCAGTGGCAGCCGCTCAGACAGCTATAAGGTGACCTTCAGCGGCATCCCCTACAGCGAAACCCTGGGCTACCGGCCTCCCCTGCTGTCCCGTCCGACCATTGCCGGTACCATTCCGGCCCGGGTCAGCAGCACCCGTATCAACGATCAATACAGCCATATCGACAAGATGGGCCGCTACCGTATCCAGTTTCTGTTTGACCGCGACAGCTGGCCCAAAGGCCAGGAGAGCCTGTGGGTACGCCTGGCCAAACCCTATGCAGGCGACACTTATGGCTTCCACTGGCCGCTACTGGATGGCACCGAAGTGGCTGTCGCCTTTGAAGGCGGCGATCCGAACCGCCCCTATATCGCTTACACCCTGCATGATTCCCAACATCCGGATCATGTCACCATTGAGAACTACCGGCGCAACGTGCTGCGCACCCCCACCAACAACAAACTGCGCATGGAGGATGACCGGGGCAAGGAGCATATCAAACTCTCCACCGAGTATGGCGGCAAGAGCCAGCTTAATCTGGGCCATCTGGTGAATAACCAGCGTGAACCGCGCGGGGAAGGATTTGAGCTGCGCACCGACAGCTGGGGCGCATTGCGTGCAGGCTGTGGCCTGCTCCTGAGCGCTGATGAACAGTCCCGTGCCAGTGGTATGCAGCGGGATACACAGGAGGCCGTCAACCGCTTTGAGCAGGCAAACTCAGAAATGCAGTCACTGAACAACGCCGCCCTGCAGGCCAAAGCGCTTTCAGCCGATATCAACGAGCAACTCAATCTGGCGAAAAGCAAACTCAGTAATCTGCAGGCGGCGGTATTAGTGGCTTCAGCCCCTCAGGGTGTGGCCCTGACCAGCGGTGAACATATGCAGCTCAGTGCCAGAAATAATCTGATGGTTAATGCGGGCAAAAATGCCGATATCGGCGTGATAAAAAATTTCTTTATCGGCGTGGGTGAAGCCTTCAGTGTCTTTGTGCAGAAAATGGGCATGAAACTGATTGCCAACCAGGGCAGGGTGATCGTACAGGCACAAAATGACGCGATGGAGCTGTTTGCCAAAAACGACATCACTATCACCAGCAGCAGCGATGAGATAGTGATCAGCACCCCGAAAAAGCTCACCCTTAATGGTGGCGGATCTTACCTGACGCTGGAGCAGGGGAAAATCGAGCACGGCAGTCAGGGTGATTTTCCCGTAAAATGTGCAAATTATCGGGTATTTATTGGTGGAGCTGAACTGGAAAATATCACATCTGAACACCCGATCACTGATCTGGTAAAACAACAGACAAGCCGTGCCCGGCGCTTCTCTGGTTAATTCATCAGCCTGACAATTAATACCCAGAAAAAAGGACAGACATCATGACCCGTCAACCTGCCCAAATAAAGGTAACCTGGCCCATCACTAGAAATGCTCAGGGGGAAGAGTTCAACTACACCAGTCCGGACGATATCATGCGTCATCTCGGTGGTGAGCGCGAGGGCAGCTATCTTATCAGCACAAATAACATGTGGCATGGCGGCCTGCATATCACCAGCAATACAACTCCCTGGTGTGCCCCTCCCAAATCAGGCGAAGAACGGAGCACCCAGCCGGTTCGCTGTATAGCTGATGGTGAGATTATCGCTTTCCGCTTTTCCAAAGATTACCACGAGGCTTACTGGCCTCTGACTAAACTGAAATTCAGTTCGACTTTTGTACTGATTAAGCACCAGTTTATCCCTCCGCAACAAACAGAAGAACCCAGTGATACAGGCCAACTGACTTTTTATTCTCTCTATATGCATCTGGCTCCCTGGTCCTGTTATCAGTCTGGCGAGAAACTATATCAGGCAACCAGTGAGTTACGCGGCTATCATATGTAGGTACTTAAGCTCATAACACATTGATGTACCTTTAATTCATTACAGGGTAAATACTAAGACCTAACGATAGCAACATACTTTTCTGATCTCGCCTGGGATGAGCTCGTTGACCATGAGTCGCAAAA
>JBOFSC010000733.1:0-1906 GCA_051651345.1 Enterobacteriaceae bacterium | reverse complement strand
CTGTGAAGAATATGTGGTTGACCCGGTCATGGAGCGGGCGATGGACAGGATCCTGATCCTGCACGCGGACCACGAGCAGAATGCCTCCACCTCCACGGTGCGTACCGCCGGTTCTTCTGGTGCTAACCCCTTTGCCTGTATCGCTGCCGGTATTGCTTCTCTGTGGGGCCCTGCCCATGGTGGTGCCAACGAAGCGTGTCTCAAGATGCTGGAAGAGATTGGTACTGTGGATCGGATCCCACTCTATATTGAGAAGGCGAAAGATAAAGATGATCCTTTCCGTCTGATGGGCTTCGGCCACCGGGTGTATAAAAATTATGACCCGCGTGCCACCGTGATGCGTGAAACCTGCCACGAAGTACTGTCGCAGTTAAAGATAAAGGATGATCTGCTGGAAGTGGCCATGGCGCTGGAGAAAATAGCCCTGAGTGACCCCTACTTTATCGAAAAGAAACTGTACCCCAACGTCGATTTCTACTCCGGTATTATCCTCAAGGCGATGGGCATCCCCACCTCCATGTTTACCGTGATCTTCGCTATCGCCAGAACCATCGGCTGGATAGCTCACTGGAATGAAATGCATCATGAGGGTGTGAAAATTGCCCGTCCGCGCCAGCTGTACACCGGCTATGCGGAGCGGGATTTCACCTCACAACTGAAAAAACAGTAATACTGTTTCATCATTTCTAACCTCCCCTCTCCTGCTGGTGAGAAGGGAGGTTCAACAAAACCTCCAGACTCATTATTTTCATTGAGCGTAAGAGCCTATACCCTACCTACTGAAACAATTGATTATAATATTTTCAGTGTATCAAACAAATATTAATTGACAGCCACATAAAAAACAATCATTAATATCAAATCTTATTTGTACAAACCGATAAGTGCCGCGTTGGCATGACAATACTCTGAACTTGCCCTCTTTTTTGTGTTTTAACAAAGTCAACCACTTTATTTGTGGCTAATTAACTGTTCTTAATAGTGTTTCACTTTAGCGCTGGAGCAGTGATTTAGCACAGATGGTTGATGGTTATTGATGAGGCTGATGATGAATATCAAATCACTGTTTACCTGTTCTTATTTATGTTGTTCTTTCTGCTCACCCTTGAACAGCCTCGCGAGTAATCCGCATTATGGGGACAATGATACCTGGAATGTGTTGTTCATAAACGAAACCAAAGACCAGATCAATCTTCACCCACTGAAACAGAAACTATGGGATTCACAAACGGTTCCCGACAACACTATCATTGAGCCCTGTTCAGTATATAAATCTACATCAATGTATACCCTGATGTATCCCTATACTGAACAGACAGTTCAACCAGGTTTTTTGAACTATAGTCTGTTCGGATCCTATACAGGAACCATTTCGCTTATAGGCAACCACCCTGATGCAATTGACAGCCTGGCACTGGGTGCTATAGATGGTCAGATGCAATCCGGATCAGCAGATTGGATCGGCAGTAGCAATTTGCCAATATGCAAAGCAGGGCAGATTATGAACTGCGTTGAAGTCGGATTTTATTTACCCAAAAACATGGCCACTTTCCCTTTTGCAGGCGATACGTCCCAGTCATTGCGTCTGGCATCCACCTATGTATCCCCCACCAACGAAGCATTTGTCGTGTTTGAACCACGCAATCAAAATGATGCCTGTCCACTGCAGATGGATGCCCTTCGTGCGTGGATAACACTGAATTTACCTGCCACAATCACCTCCCACAAAGACACTCTTTTTTATCCCAATGAAAATCAGACCCTGGCCCAGATGCACCCGGACTGGAATTTCAATGACCTGTCGGGCGGTATTTTCGTCACTGGCTGGGGACTGGATAAACAAAGCGCTTTCCCGGAGCCCGGGACCCTGGTCACGCATCCCATCGTGACAATGGAAGGCAAATCA
>JBOFSC010000732.1:0-2038 GCA_051651345.1 Enterobacteriaceae bacterium | reverse complement strand
CGTTAAGGGGCAGAGGTTGATAGAGCGCCGCCGGATCCAGCAGCTCATCCAGCAACATGGGATAGCGCGCCAATTGTTCGGCGATCATCACGGAAGCGGCACACAACCGCACCAGATCCCGCAGTGCAGTGCGATTCTCCAGTAACAGTTCCAGGTAAACGGTACGGGTGACAATACTGGCGATCAGTTGTGTGATACGCGGTAATACCAGCTCAACCTGGGGTTGCCGACACACAATACTGAGCAGCGGTGGCATCAGTTGATCCAACACGACGCGACCACGCACCCCAATCATGCGCTTATTGAGATCGTGACGAAACCCGGCCAACGTCTGTTCAATCACTTGTCGGCTCTGCTCACTAAGCTCCGGCAGCAGTTGGGCCAGCTCTTCGCCCTCCAGTTGGTCACTCCATATTCCTTCCAGTTGATCGGGTTGTTCGCTCTGTTCCGGGCTCTCTTCCCCGATCAGGGCATTAAAACTTTCACGCACTTCTGCCATACGTGAACTGAGTTCGTCTACTAACGCTTCCCAGGTGAGGAAACCCATTCCCCAGGCCAGTCGAGCCCGATTTAACGGCTCCGTCGGCAGGGTTTGTGTCTGCTGATCGGCGATGGACTGCAGCAGATTCTCCAGACGGCGCAGAAACAGGTAATGGCTTTGCAGACGCTCCACCTGGGTTGCAGGCAGCAGTTCCAGTTGCGCCAGCGTTTCCAGAGTCTCCTGCAGGGATTTGCTTTGCAGGCGCGGCTCCCGTCCACCACGGATTAACTGGAAGACCTGGGCAATAAATTCAATTTCACGAATCCCACCAGCACCCAGTTTGATATTGTCCTGTAAGCCGCGACGGCGAACCTCCCTGGCGATTTTCTCTTTCATATCGCGCATAGACTGGATCACGCTGAAATCGATATAGCGCCGATAGACAAAGGGCCGCAGCAGAGCATACCACTGGGCGTGATAGCCTTGCTGAGGCGCACCCAGCACCCGCGCCTTGATCATGGCATAGCGCTCCCAGTCTCGCCCCTGCTCCTGATAGTATTCCTCCATGGCGTTAAAACTGACCACCAGCGGGCCGCTGTCACCGAAAGGGCGCAGACGCATATCCACACGATACACCCGACCATCCACCGTTTGCTGATCGAGCACTTTGATCAGGCGCTGCCCGAGACGAGTAAAGAACTGGTCATTATCCCACTGGCGGCGTCCCCCCTGAGTGCTGCCTCTTTGAGGGTAGGTAAACAGCAGATCGATATCCGAGGAGAAGTTCAACTCCCCGCCCCCCAGTTTGCCCATGCCGATCACCAGCAGGGGCTGTGGCTCTCCCTGTTCATTGCAGGGGGTGCCCCACTCCCGACAGGCATCACCATAGAGCCAGTCCCGTGCGGCCACAATCACCGACTCCGCCAGTTGCGACAGCTGTTGTAATGTCTCCTGGGTAGAACAACTGTGCACAATCTGGTGCCAGGCTATCTGTAACAGGGCCTGGTGGCGGAACTGACGCAAGCGATGCATCAGATCACTCTCCTCCTGCACGGTTACCAGTAGCTCAGCGAGTGGCTGCTCATAGGGATTCTCGCTGGGGGTCTGCGGTAAAGGCTCAGATAAAAACGGCCACCATTGCGGATGTGCACGCACACTGTCTGCTACAAAATCACTCATTGCCAGTACGGCTGAGCCCTCGGCGCTTAAAGTATCGGGCTGCAAAGAGAGCGAGTGGGCTATTTGTTGTAGCCGCTCCTGGAGCATGGCGGAGAGAGGCAGCATAGAGATTCCTTGTTAAGCGGGTTATTTTTGTGTCTGTATGGCATGAGAGGCGTGGCTGGCATGATAACACCATTCGCTCACCGCCAGTTGCAACGCCAGATGGTGACTGCTGTAGCCGAGCTGCTCTCGATTTTGGCCGGAGTGTAACACCTGCTGCATTGCATCGAGCGCCTGTTGTGTCCGCCGGGCTATGTCTGACGGCACCAGAGAGGCAAACAGGGTGAGCAGCGGCTCAATTTGATTCATTACCGCTGCGAGGGTTTCCTGTAGCGG
>JBOFSC010000731.1:0-9680 GCA_051651345.1 Enterobacteriaceae bacterium | reverse complement strand
CTGGTGCCCTTTGATACCGTATCGGTCAGCGGATTTTTTGGCAGCCAGCCCAATATCAACGCCGCTATCGCCAGGCTGGCCCAGGAAAAAGGGGCAGCCTCGTTCGCCATCGTACGCCAGATAGATACCAATGGCAAAGGTGGCACTATCAAGGCCACTGCCTTTATTTATAAAGCCGATGCTCCCAAGCGGGCCATTCAGGACCCCAATGCCATTCCCGCCGACTCCATAGCCGGTCAGGAAGCGCTGGCGAAGGGCGGAGAAGCGGCTAAACAGGTGGAGATTCCCGGACTGGCCAGCAGTTCCACCGTCGGCGTGGGGCGCTTTTTCGAAACGCAAACCAGCGAGGGTGGCCGTTACGCTGTCACGCTGGATGATGGCACCCGCATTGAAGAGTTAAATAACGCCACTGCTGCCCAGATGGCGCCTTTTGACTCCATCACCTTTACCGGCCACTTCAGTAGTGTGACCGATATGTCATACCAGGTTGCCAAGCGGGCCGCAGCCAAAGGGGCCAAGTTCTACCATATCACCCGTCAATGGCAAAATGGCAAGGGCGGGAATTTGACTGTGAGTGCTGATCTCTTCAAATAATCTATAATTAATCCAGGGGTTTTTTTATACCCAAAGTCTTTCAAGTTGCGGCCAGGCGGCAAGTAAATTCAGACGATGAGCATACATCAGTATGTGATTCGCCTGAATTTACGTAGCCAACAACGCTGCAACTTGAAAGACGACGGGTATAGGCCCCTGGTTAATAATGATTATTGGGGGAGTCATGTATCGTATTGTCTTTGTTGAAGATGATCCTGAGATTGGTTCTTTAATCTCCAGTTACCTGGGTCGACATGATATGGAGGTGATCCTCGAAAGCGACGGAGACAATGCCAATGCCGTGATCCAGGCCCAGGCTCCCGATCTGGTCATGCTGGATGTGATGCTACCGGGTAAAGATGGCATCTCCATCTGTCGCGAATTACGCACCTACTTTTCCGGCCCCATCGTTCTACTCACCGCCCTGGACAGCGATATTAATCATATTCTCTCCCTGGAATTGGGGGCGAATGACTATATTCTTAAAACCACACCTCCCTCAGTGCTGCTGGCACGGCTCAGGCTGCATCTGCGTAGTGCTCCTCCTGCCACAACCAGCGGTGAACACAGTGAGAGTCCCCCCCGCCACACCAGAAACCCTTTACCTTTGGACACCTTCACGTTGATCCATTAAACCGCAAGGTGATGTTAAATAATCAACAGATTCCCCTTTCCACGGCGGATTTCGATTTGTTATGGATCCTGTGTAGTCATGCGGGGCAGATCATGTTACGTGATGAGCTGCTGAAAATATTGCGTGGCCGCAATTATGACGGAATGGATCGCAGTATTGATGTTTCCATCTCCCGTTTACGGCGTAAATTAGGCGATGACCCGGATGAACCGATTAAAATAATAACCATTCGTAATAAAGGTTATCTCTTCGCCCCTGACGCATGGGAGTAGCCGCCGCATGCGTAAATTATTTATTCAGTTTTATACCCTGATTATCAGTTGCTTTCTTATTATTGTCCTGCTGGTCAGTATCACCTATAAAGATACCCTGGACCATATTGTGGGGCACTCCCTGGATGAGGTACTGCTCTCTTCTGTCGATGCCATTACGGATAAACTGCACAATTCCTCCCCACAGCAGTGGCCCACTATTCTGGCCGAGGAGCAGGTCGATTTTCCTTATCATCTGCAGATAAAACTGGTCGATGATTTTGACTTAACCGATGAGCAAATTAACTACCTGATCGATAATAAAGCGGTCATGCTGATGGATAAACACGCCTTAATCCAGTTAATCCCCGGTAGCCGGGAAAAAGTGCTGATGATTGGACCGATATCCTATCTCTACTATCTGCACGAATTACGCATGATGGATCTGATCTTGATGTTGATCATCGGTTTTTCCTTGCTGCTGCCGATTATTTCCTGGATGCGCCCTCATCTGCGCGATCTGATCAGGCTGGAGCAGAGTGTTAAAAACCGGGGACAGAGCAATTTGAGTGAACACCTTGACTTGCCGGCAAAATCCTCGGTGCGTTATCTGGCCAGCGCGTTTAACCAGATGTCAGACAATATCAGTAATCTGAATGAGAGTAAAAAACGGCTGATCGATGGTATTGCCCATGAGTTAAGAACCCCCCTGACCCGTCTGCGCTATCGCCTGACCCTGTGTGATGGCCTGAGTGAAACCGAGCAGCGGGCCCTCAATCGCAATATTGAGCAACTGGACTCTTTAATCGATGAGCTGATCATCTACGCCCGTCTTGATCGCCCGCAGATTCAGCTTAATCTGGAACCGCTGTCCATGAGCAACTGGTTACAGGAAAAGCTGGATGATATCCGTCTTTTCTATCCCGATAAAAATATTGAGATGATGGTTAACTTAAAAAACGATATAAAAATTATCGATAAACAGCTGCTGGATCATGTACTGGATAATCTGCTTAACAATGGCTTGCGCTATACCCGTGAAACCATGAAGGTCAGTCTCTATGATCGCGGGCTAAAAACCTTTCTGCGGGTTGAAGACGATGGACCAGGCATTCCGCCGGACCAGCGACAGCGTATCTTTGAACCTTTTATTCGCCTCAATCCCCGTAAAGATGGTGTCAGTAAAGGGTGTGGGCTGGGTTTAGCCATGGTCTCCAGCATCGCCAAATCCCTGAAAGGATCTGTGGTGGTGGGAGAAAGTCCTTACCTCGGTGGTGCCTGTTTCTATTTTTCCTGGTTTACTATCAAACCTCATCTCCCTGCAGCAGAAAACAGCCCCTCCCCCTGACAAGGGTCGCCGGGAGAGGAGTATACCCGTCATACTTCAAGTTGCAGTTAATGAAACCATCTCCTCCGCCTGACAAGGGGGAGGCAGGGAGGGGGTAATACGTTGAAATTGAAAACAACGCAGCCCTAAAGTGTGTTGACCCCACCCCAACCCTCCCCTTGCCAGGGGAAGGAGCTAACGGCATCTTCAAGTTAATTGGGTATATATTCAATTAGCGTACAGGCAGCTCAACACCTTTAAGTAAGTCGTTGATATCATCATTAGATCGCAATACCATCGCGTCATCGACAATAGCTCGCGTTAAATGAGGAGCAAACTGACTGATAAAATCATACATATAGGCACGCAGAAAGGTATTGCGGCGAAAGCCTATTTTAGTGGTACTGTGCGGGAAAAGATGACTGCCATCCAGGTTGCACAGATCCTTTTCTGTATCAGCATCAAAGGCCATATTGGCGATGATGCCCACCCCCAGTCCCAGGCGGACATAGGTTTTAATCACATCAGCATCGGTGGCGGTAAAGGTGATATTAGGCACCAGTCCGGCCTTTTCAAAAGCCACATCCAGTGCCGAGCGTCCGGTGAAACCAAAGGTATAGGTTATCAATGGATAAGCCGCCAGATCCTGCAGGGTTAACTTGCTGCGCTGAGCCAGAGGGTGATCTGGCCTGACTATCACTGAACGATTCCAGTGGTAACAGGGTAACATCACCAGATCGCTGTAAAGATGTAGCGCCTCTGTGGCAATAGCGAAATCGGCATCGCCCCGGGTCACCGAATCAGCAATTTGACTTGGCGAACCCTGATGCATATGCAGGATCACTTTGGGATAACGCTGCACAAACTCTTTAATCACCTGCGGTAGAGCATAACGGGCCTGGGTATGGGTGGTTGCCACATAGAGTTCTCCCCGATCCGGATAGGTATGCTCACCGGCAATCGCCTTAATAGCATCGACTTTGTTCATCACCTCCCGGGCGATACGAATGACCTCTTCTCCTGCAGGTGTGACCTGGGTCAGGTGTTTTCCGCTGCGTGAAAAAATCTGAATGCCTAACTCGTCTTCCAACATTCTGACTTGCTTGCTGATCCCTGGCTGCGAAGTATAGAGCCCTTCTGCGGTAGAAGAGACATTCAGATTATAATTTACAATCTCAACAATATATCGAAGCTGTTGTAATTTCATTACATACCACTATCGCTCAACCCATTTGCCATCGACATAGAATAGCGACCAACCCGTTGCTTTGCCTGCGCTTTCCGAGGAGATATACTGCTGCTTAGTTTTCCGACTAAAGCGCACCAGGCTGGGATTCCCTTGCGGGTCCTGTGCCGGAGCTTCGGCCAGATATTTCAGCTTCTCGGGTAAACGATCCCGGAAACGGATCAACTCTTCTACTTTAGGTGCGCGCGTCTCCCGCGATTTGGGGAATGTGTTCGCTGCCAGAAAAATACCGGCGGCACCATCACGCAACACAAAATAGGCGTCTGATTTTTCACAGGGCAATTCAGGCAAGGGAACCGAATCCTCCTTCGGTGGAGCTACCTCCCCATTGCGCAGGATTTTTCGCGTATTCTTGCAGGCATCATTGGTACACCCCATATATTTGCCAAAACGCCCTATCTTCAGGTGCATTTCAGCTCCACACTTGTCGCATTCGACAACCGGGCCATCATAGCCTTTCAACCGGAATTCGCCGGTTTCAATCTCATAACCATCACAACCCGGATTATTACCACAAACGTGCAGTTTACGTTGTGCATCTATCAGGTAGCTATCCATCGCCGTGCTACATTTCGGACAACGTCTGCGAGCCCGTAATGCATTGGTCTCCGCCTCTTCCCCTTCCAGAACATTCAACACTTCTGCTTCAGGCACCAGATTGATCGTGGTTTTACAACGTTCCTTCGGTGGTAATGCATAACCGGAGCAACCGAGAAAAACTCCGGTGCTGGCGGTTCGGATGCCCATCTTGCGACCACAACTCGGACAATCGATGGAGGTCAGGACCATCAGGTTGGGACGCATTCCCCCTTCTTCCGGCACTTGTTCTGCCGTGAATAATCGTTCGCTGAACTCAGCAAAAAAGAGATCCAGCACATCGCGCCAGTCTGCCTTGTTGTTGGCGATTTCATCTAACCGGTCTTCCATCTCAGCGGTGAAGTTATAACTCATTAACTCTCTGAAGTTCTCCTCCAGCCGATCCGTGACTATTTCCCCCATTTTCTCCGCATAAAAACGGCGATTCTCCGTGCGCACATAGCCGCGATCCTG
Source organism: Enterobacteriaceae bacterium (assembly GCA_051651345.1). Lineage (GTDB taxonomy): Bacteria > Pseudomonadota > Gammaproteobacteria > Enterobacterales > JBOFSC01 > JBOFSC01. Next base: position 4,578 of record JBOFSC010000731.1, on the reverse strand, counting down.
AATGGTGGCAATAATAGGTACATAAGTAGAGGGTCGACCGATGCCCCGCTTTTCCAGCTCTCGCACCAGGGAAGCTTCACTGAAACGCGCAGGCGGTTTGGTAAAGTGCTGGCTCGGTAACAGTTGCTGTAACGCTGTCACATCGCCCAGGGCAATTTCCGGCAATACTTTGTCCTCATCCCCTTTACGCAGAGCGGGCTGAACCCGGGTCCAGCCATCAAAGCGCACCATTTTCCCCTTGGCTTTCAGCAGGAACTGCTCAGCCTGAACCACTACCGTGGTGGTGTCATAACGGGCGGGGGTCATCTGACAGGCCACAAACTGACGCCAGATCAGCTGATACAATTTTTGCGCATCCGCTTCCATATCGCTCAGCTGTTCTGCCTGCAGAGCCACATCAGTAGGACGAATGGCTTCGTGGGCCTCCTGGGAGTGCCCGCCTTTGCTGCCATATACCAGAGCGCTTTCCGGCAGATAGGGCGCACCATATTGTTCGCTAATGTAGTCACGCACCATGGTCAAGGCATCCTGACTTAAATTGGTAGAGTCGGTACGCATATAAGTGATATAGCCCGCCTCGTAGAGACGCTGGGCCATCATCATGGTTTTCTTAACACCGTAGCCCAGTCTGGTACTGGCCATCTGTTGCAGCGTCGAAGTGATAAACGGTGCTGGTGGCTTGCTACTGGTGGGTTTATCTTCTCTGTCGACAACCCGATAATCCGCATTCTGCAAGCGGTTCACCGCCGCCATCACCTGGTCACGATTCAGGGGCTTGAAGGGAGAGTCCCCTTCCTGAGTCACCTGCATTTGCAGTAACTTACCCGCTGGTGTGGTCAGATCCGCACGCAACTCCCAGTACTCTTCCGGATTAAATGCTTTGATCTCTCTTTCCCGCTCAACCACCAGGCGCACCGCCACGGATTGAACCCGTCCGGCAGAGAGGCCCCGAGCCACTTTTTTCCACAACAGCGGGGAGATCATATAGCCGACCACCCGATCCATAAAACGTCTGGCCTGCTGAGCATTGACGCGGTCAATATTGAGAACACCGGGGTTCTGGAATGCCTGTTGAATCGCATTTTGGGTGATCTCATTAAACACCACCCGACGATAGCGGCTCTCATCGCCACCAATCACCTCGCGCAGATGCCAGGCGATAGCCTCTCCCTCTCTGTCAAGGTCCGTTGCCAGATAGATCTCATCCACATCAGCAGCCAGATTTTTCAGCTCTGCCACCACCTTCTCTTTACCCGGCACAACCTGATAATTCGCCTGCCAGCGGTGATAGGGATCCACACCCATACGGTGTACCAGAGCCTCTTGCTCATTCTTTTTGACTTTCTTTCGACCGGGTTCCTTTTCCTGAGTCGTTTCCGTCTGTTTCTTACTGGCGGAACCACTGATGGGTAAATCACGGATATGGCCTATGCTCGACTTAACGATATAGCCACTACCCAAAAACTTATTAATGGTTTTTACCTTTGCAGGAGACTCAACTATAACAAGAGCTTTACTCATGGTTCTCTGTACCCAAATTAGCGCATCCAATCAGTAGTAATCACTTCGTGTCAGCTGTAACAGCAATATTATCTGCTGTTGACACAAAATGCCCACAGACCCTAGCATGGTTTTTCCGTTTTAGCCAATACTGATCATTACAGTGTCGGGCGTTGTCCCTTTTGCCACCACCGTAGCAGACGGTGTTCAATCGCCCCGGTGAAACTGGAGACCAGTTTCTCTACCAGAGGTTTGCGATGGGTATAACGCACCAAAATCAGATCGCGCTCTTCCACCAGTGACAGCAGTAAATCGTCACTGGTCCCAATTTCATCTATCAGTCCCAGATCAATAGCTTGCCAGCCAAACCAGTGTTCGCCGGTGGAGACACTCTCCAGATCCAGGGCCGGACGTTGTTCATGGATGAATCGTTTAAATAATTGATGAGTTTGCTCCAGTTCCTGTTGAAACTTAAGCCGTCCCTGCTCTGTGTTTTCACCAAATAAGGTCAGGGTACGTTTATATTGTCCTGCAGTATGCAATTCAATATCGATATTATTTTTTTGTAAGAATCGGTGAAAATTGGGCAGTTGCGCCACCACTCCAATAGACCCAATAATCGCGAAAGGTGCTGCAATAATATGCTGAGCCACACAGGCCATCATATAACCGCCGCTGGCGGCCACTTTATCCACCGCAATGGTGAGTTTGATGTCGCGACGACGTAAACGCTCCAACTGGGATGACGCCAGACCATAACCATGCACCACCCCGCCCGGACTCTCCAGTCGCAGTAACACCTCATCCTGGGGCTGGATAATCGACAAAATTGCGGTGATCTCTTCACGCAGTGAGGTCACCTCGTGGGCATCGATACTGCCCTTAAAATCGAGAATATAGAGGCAGGGTTTGCCCTCCTCCTCTTCTTTGTTTTTGGCCCGTTGTTTTTGTACCTTCTGCTGCTGCTTCTGTTGTTTCTTTTGCTGCTTTAACCAGAGCTTTCGTGTTGCTTCACTGCGTCTGGCCAGTTGCATCTGCTTTTGTATATCGCGATATTGTTCACCCAGATCCTGCAGTTCCAGTTCTCCCTGTCTACTTTGCCGCCGCAGGCTTTGCCCCAGCACAAAAATCACTATCACGCCAATAGCCACAACGATAGTGACAACTTTGGCCAGAAAGAGTCCATATTCATTGATCCAGGTCACCATTACCACCTTATTTTTAAAAAACAGAAAACACTATTCTAACCAACCAAATTTGTAGCACAATAAAATATCTTGTTTTATGGTTGATTACCCGCAGACATAAGGAAAATCGAGATGCAATACCAGGCTCCCCCAGACTTATTAAAAAACAGATATATTGTTGTCAGCGGTGCCGGTCGCGGTATTGGTCGTGAAGCGGCCCTGACCTATGCCCGCCATGGGGCCAGCCTGATTTTGCTCGGGCGAACAGAGCACTCCCTGAATGAGGTTCAGCAGGAGATCGCGGCTCAGGGCTATCTGCCTGCTAAAATCTATCCGGTCGATTTTTCGACCCTGACAGCAGAGCAATGTCAGGCGCTGGCGCAGTGGCTAACGCAGCAGGTTCCCCATCTGGATGGCTTGTTACATAATGCCAGCATACTTGGGCCGATAGTGCCCACCATAGAATTGAATCCCAATGCGTGGCAGGAGGTGATGCAGGTGAATGTCACTGCGGCCCTGCTGCTGACGCAAGCGCTGTTGCCACTGTTGCTGCAGGCACCCTATGCTTCGATGATTTTCACCTCATCGGGTGTGGTGCGCAAGAGATATGCCAACTGGGGGGCTTATACTGCCTCTAAATACGCTACGGAAGGTCTGGTGCAGGTATTAGCGGCAGAGTATCAGCATAGTGGCCTGCGTGTGAATTGCCTTAATCCGGGCAGTACCCGTACCCAGATGCGGCATACGGCCTTTCCGGAAGAAGATCCACTTACCCTGGTAACACCGACGGATATTATGCCGCTCTATCTCTATCTGATGGGAGATGATAGCTTGCAGCATAACGGGGTGAGTTTTGATGCCCAGCCTAAACTTTATTAAAATAAATTAACCTTATAAGAGAGAGGCAATACACATCTGGTAACATTTAACCCATTGATTCTCACAACATAGCCAGTATCTTGACGATCTTGAGTTGAGCAATTGCTACGATTTTGTTGTTAAATTCCAAAAATCAATCAGGGGTAAATACTGAAAGATGGTATGGACAACCGTCGTCGGTTCCGTGAAGTTATCAAGACTGGCGGTCGTCCTGCATCGGGATATATTTATATCGATCATGAGAAGTGTACATCAAGTTATTTTAGGTCTGACATTAGCAGCCGTAAGTATCATGGCATCTGCAGGTAATCTCGTCCTCTCTAATTCTACAGGCGCTGGCCTTTATCTCTCTTTTTACCTGCCTTGCCCTGGCAATAATTGTGGTTATACAGTGCCCGCTAACCAGACTATTATTGTAAATTGCACCAACAATAATCCCTATACGATAGGAAAATTTGACTGGGAAGGCTCAACCTATCATGTTCTGTTTGACATGCTTTGTGATGGTTCTGAGCGTGCCTGTGGAAATTTGGTGAAATCTGATGATGAGCTTCATCTGACCCATCAGTGTCTTGCTCATTGAGCAGATGCGTTTGATACCCGTGCTCTCTCAAGTTGCAGGGGCATTGGCTGCAATTTGAGAGAGCACGGGTATATTCTTCTGAGGTATATTCTAAGGCTTACGGCGTCCGCCTGGCTGTGAATGCTGGCCATGGCGTTTTACCGCCCGGCGTATCTGATTGGCTTTTACACGCCGTTTTTCCCGCTCCGGTGTCAGACGGCTTCGATTTTCTGGTGTCAGTTCCACCAGTTGACGCAGATAGTTGACGTCCTGCAGACCCAGTTCGCTCCAGCCACCACGCGGTAATCCCTTAGGCAGAGCCAGATTGCCATAACGCACACGGATCAGACGGCTTACCTGGAGCCCTACGGCTTCCCACATGCGTCTGACTTCACGGTTACGCCCTTCCGTCAGGGTCACATTAAACCACTGATTGATCCCTTCCCCGCC
>JBOFSC010000730.1:0-4654 GCA_051651345.1 Enterobacteriaceae bacterium | reverse complement strand
GTTTTTCTGCTATTTTGTCTGTACCACTTCACCGGGAGAGCGCTATGTGGCTGACTATTCATCCTGAGAGTTCACTGCCGTTAAGTCGGCAACTGTACGAACAGATAAAATTGAAGATTCTGCGCGGTGAACTGCAGGCAGAAGAGAAACTGCCCTCCAGCAGAGCACTGAGTCAGGAGCTGAATATTGCCAGGGGCACGGTGCTGGAGGCCTATGAACAACTTCTGGCGGAGGGGTATCTGCAGGCGCGTCAGGGTTCGGCGACCACCGTGGCTACCGGGATTGCGCGGCCTGACTCACCGCTGTTATGGCAAGAGAGGGCGAATGGTGGCCAGGGGACGCCAGAAAAGCGCGCCGGAGGGATCAGTTTTCGCTCAGGTATCCCTGATCTCACGCTGTTTCCGAGGCAAGAGTGGATCAAATCCTATCAGCGAGCCTGCAACAGATTACCGGTTACGGCGCTGGGATATTGTGAACCGGGAGGAGTGCCAGCCTTGCGGGAAGCGATTGCCGCCTATCTTTTTCGGATGCGGGGTATTCGGGTCAGCGCACGCCAGGTGATGATCACCACAGGTTCCACCCAGGGGCTGCAACTGATCGCCCGCTTGTTATACCAGCCGGGTGCGCAGATTGTGGTGGAAGATCCGGCCCATCGCGGCATGCTTGAGGTGGTAGTGCGCGCAGGCTATGGGGTGCATGGCATTCGGGTTGATCAGCACGGTATGGACAGTATGCAGTTGTCCACTTTCAGGCAGAGCAAGGAGACACCTTGCACTTTGCTCTATTGCACACCGTCACACCAATATCCACTGGGCGGTATTTTGCCGATACAGCGTCGTCAGGCGCTACTCAGTTTCGCCAAAGAGCATCATTGCCAGATTGTGGAAGATGATTACGACAGCGAGTAGGGGGTGATAGTAACGCCTGTGGAGCGCCATTCCCTGCGCAGGGATAGTGCCCATAGCCAGCAAATTATTTTGGGCTACTCCCATTTAACAGAAGAAGAGATAGAGAAAGGTGTGGCGATTCTGCATAAGGTGCTGACTGGTGTTTCCCCGCCCGCTTGCGGGAGAGGGACAGCGCGAAGCGCAGGGAGAGGGTCCTTAAGGTGAACTCCAAAGCTAATATTTAGTGATTAACTAATGACAGTGAATGCGGGAATATTGCGCTAACCTTACTGTACTATTTTTTAGCCAACTATTCCTGATAGCGCATCACTTTGGCTCCGGAAACAGTGGATGCTATGCCGGTTCTCAGATGCCATGCATGGATGCATAAATGCCGTGGGCGCATGGATGCGCAGGAACGGCCGAGCCGTGAATACGTCCATGTAGGCTCGGCTTGCCGCGTCCTGCGGCAAACGGTCTGATAACCGGCATAGCATCCACTGCCTCGATATTTGCAACTGTTACTTAACTGCCTGTATGGCAGTGGACACATGATCAGGACCGCCCGTTGGGTCAGTGCTTTTCTAAGCTGCCTGCACGGCAGTGAACTGACACGCGTACAAAACAAACGGCGGATAACCTTTCTAAGCTGCCTACACGGCAGTGAACTGAAGCCAATCTCCCTTATCCTGCTGATTGTTAAAGAGCATCGACTTAATTTTATAAAATACCCTTTTTACAGGCTTAGTTGCAACTATTTGATTTTAATTGAGCTATAACCGTCACAAAATAAAAGGGTATAAAGCAGAGGTAGGATTATTGGGCTTCTTTTGCTGGCAGGGTTTTGCCTTAGTTTTACCTTAATATTACCCCGCTCAAATTTCAGGCATAAAAAAACCAACCCTAACGGATTGGTTTTTTTGGAGAATTTTGGCACGAGAGAACTTGAATTATTACAATAATTTATTGAATATAAACAATAATTAAATTGTTATTCGATAGTGGTATAACCAACTGTATAACTAAAATAAAAAATCATTGCTTTTTACCTGGGTGTTTAAAGAGAGAAAGCTACCCCCCCCTACAAATCTTTTATACCTCCGTGTGTCTACCTCTCTACCTTTCCCCTGTAACCGTTGGTGCATGTGGCTTACAGGTGGGTAGACATTGAAAATTGAGGTCTACCCAATGGCTACCTGCCAGGATGAATGTCTACCTGATGTGATCACCCATCAGAAAATCCCTTATATAAGCAGAAAGTGGTCGGTTCAGTCGGTTATTCGGTTCAAAGTGTGAATGTTGTTTTATATCAACAGGTAATAACAGGGAAGTGAACCGACTTTGTGATTCTTCCAGTCGGTTCATGGGATGGAATGTCGGTTCAGGTGGGGGTGTTCTCTATTTCAAGCATGTTCATGAAGTCAGTTTCAGTGATGATCCTCATTGGTTGACCCTTACCGATCAGCTCCTCCGCTTTACGGTGCTTGGAACTTTTCTCATGGCCTGCCAGAAATGCTTCATTCTGAGTTCCCACAACTAACAGAGTGGTATCTTTCTTCACGCCTGAGTGGACTTCACAGCCACACTGCGCCGCAAGTTGTGCCGCTTCGTTTCTGGTCATACACAGAGCACCAGTGAACACTATTGCCTCGCCATAGAGATGGCCGGCTTCATTGATGACATAATTTTTGGGATCAAAAGAAGAAGTGCCGGATCCAGAACTTCTGCTGCTTAGCGGTCTGCGCTCCAGAGCGATGATTTCTTGAAGTGATAGAGATGAATCACTCATGGCCTTGTGTAGTATCGTCCCTGCGGCTTTCGCGTCACTCAGTGCGTCATGGTGGGTGATTTCAATATTGAAATGGTTACACAGGTTTTTCAGGCCATACCCTTTCTGCCTGCAGAACTCCCATGAGCGCCTTGCTATCTTAGCGCTGTCTATCCAGATATTGCTTATCGTTGGGAGTCCGTATTTCCCGCAAGCCTGCCAGAGAGAGGAACGATCAAAGCGGGTATGAGAGCAGACGGGATCATCACCAAAGAAACTTAGTAACTCACCGTGAAGCTCCCTGAAGGTTGGGGCTCCGGCAACTGTCGATTCGTCTATCCCGTGGATAAAGATGTTGGTGCGATCAAAGTATTCCTCTGGGTTCACGTAGTACATACGTTCATCGATACACTGACCATCGCGGAACTTAGCGAGCCCTATCTGGCAGATGCTGGAAAGGTTAGGATTTGCTGTTTCTACATCGATTGATACATAGGTATTCATGGCATTGTCCTTTAGCCTGGAGATGCCATGACTTTATCACCAATCGTTAACAACACAAGGGGAGAGATATTGCTGTGTGACCGGCTACTATATGGGTATTTATACAGTGTAAGTGGTATTATTGATGGGTACATTAGGAGGAAAAATATATGACAAAACAACCATCACAAAAGACAAACGCCGGTACCCCACCAGAGACACAGAATGTGATATCTCTGGCGGAGCACCGGGAGAAAAAGAGAAGGGAGATAGCAAGGAAGAGGGTACTTGCTGCTGCGGAAAAGATTACGTGGTAGGCACCTCCGGCCACTCTGCCCCCTCCACGTCAACCCGTGTTAGCGTAACTCGATACCTCCGCCAGGCGTCCAGTTTCTCCGAGTCCCCATCCTGAGCCATGTTAAGATTGATCGCCTCTTGCAGATCATGGATTGTGCTATCAGCCTCTGCAAGCAACTGAGATTTTTGTGCCGTAGCAGCGGCGACCATGGCGGCCTGTTGCGCGTCTTTGTCCGTCACCCACTTCCTGCCATCCCATTTATCAAATTGGGTTTTTGGGGCTGTTAAAGTTAACCCGGCGGGTAAGTCGCCGATATCAGATATAGTGACGGGCTGGCCGTTGTCGGTTTGATACGCAGTTTTACCGCGTAGGTCGGTTACATGCTCCCATTTTTGGCCGTCACTGCTACGGCGCAGCGCTTTGCCCTCTGCTGGCAATTGCGGCTCGTCGGCGTAAGCGCCGGCCGGCAGGGATACGCCCAGCGGCACATACTCATAATTTGCGCCAGCGTATTCGCCTGCTGCATCTGTGTTATAGATGGTTGTCCAGCCTGCCTGGATGCAAAAACCAGTTTTATCGTCAAATTGCGCCGCTGCAGGCGCTGTACTGTAGTTCATCATGCTGCTCTCACTATGTAGTTAAAGGCGATGTTGCGGGGACGCGTTTCAGTTCCCCCTGTGTTGCCTATAGTAGTTTCATGCATTGCAATAGTTGAAGGATTTGATGTATAGAATGACCCCGCTCCACCACTGGCACCTCTATCAGTAGAGGCTGCATATAATGTATGTTTATGCGATTTAATATCATCAGATCTCCACTCGAGTAATCCTTGATTATTAACCCCTCGTCCATCATCCCAGCCCCTTATAAACTCACTTCGTAAATCGGGTAATTTACCGCCTGGATAAGCTCTGGCTAATTTCGGATATTTGGTTTTATCAAAGCTGGCACCGTTGCATTTTAGCCAGCCAGCAGGGGGAGTGGCTCCGGGGTATGGTTGAGGGATGCCGACAGGTAAAACAGTGTCGAGTATGTGACTACTCAGCCATCCGCCCCAAATACTGCCGAATGTATCGCCGTTGTCGCGGTGATCGGCACTGCCGATTAGCAGCTTTTTACCTGCGTTTATTGTCAGCCCTGCCGTTGTAATGTATGCAATCATCGAGTTGTTTGCATAAATATCAATCCGTCCATCAGATGGGCCAGTGAAACCGCTAT
>JBOFSC010000729.1:0-1542 GCA_051651345.1 Enterobacteriaceae bacterium | reverse complement strand
TAGCATTACGGAGGTGATTTGTCTGACAAGTATCACGTTACATCCTCTAACAAAACCAATAATAATAAGGTCGTGTGGATATGAAAAAAGTATGGAACGCTGCAACCGCTCTTTTGATGACAACACTCGTTATGCCTTCACAAGCCTCCTCTGATATGGAAGGGGATGATTGGGAGTGGGATCAGGGAGCCAGTAGCAAGCCCTGGCTGGCATTGAAAAATGATACCCGAACTCACCTCCATTGGCTGATTGGGCTGAAAAAAGGCATCCCTTTCGATTCCCCGGTGCTGCCTGCGGGTCTGGAGAGCCGTTCATGGGATACCCATTTTGCGCTGAAATTTAAAGGTGCTGCTGCTCCTGCCAGCACTTCTGCCACAAGCGATGATCAGAGCACAGAGAACGAGCTTAACTCCCCATTGATGCTGGCGATGGAGCGGCTGGACCTGCCTCCGGAGTATCTGGAGGAGCATGAACAGAAAAACCGCGACAGTCGTTTTGTGTCCAATAATAGTGACTCCCTCACCAGTTTTCTAAATGCTCTGCTGGCGGATGATGGCCTGTCCATGGAGGAGCGACAAGCGCTGGCGGTGCGGCGTATTGGCATCTATGCCCTGTTTGGCACCGATGCTGAAGAGAGTATGGAGGCGCTGCCCGAGTATCAGGCGGGGTCCTCAGCGGCACTGTTCAAAAACTATTTACAGGCAGCCGAAGCATTCTATCAGGGCGACTATCCAGACGCGGAGCAGCAGTTTTCCGTCTTAAGCGGCAGTGCGCAACCCTGGCTGGCTGAGACTTCCACTTATATGTTGTTCCGTGTTGCGCTGAATCAGAGTACCAGCAACGCCCTGGATGAATATGAGTGGTTTGATATCGCAAAAGTGGATAAAGAGGCTGTTTTACGTGCGCAACAGCGTATTGAGGCTTATCTGGAGCGCTATCCCCAGGGGCTTTACGCGGATTCTGCCAACAATATGCTACGTCGGGTGTACTTCTATCTTGGCGATCAGACCCATCTGGCCCAGCAGTTTATGCAGGCTTTTGCGCGCTCCACCGACTGGGTTAACGAAGTAAAATTGCTGCAGGAAACCGACTACTCTTTTGATTTTCGTCAGTTCGTTACTTCGCTTAACTCCGATACGCCACCGCAATCGCCAGAGTTTGTTCTGGTCTATGGCTTAACCACGTTAAGATATAACCCCACAGACAGTATTTTGACCCAGGAGATGCTGCAAAAAATCCGTCCCATGTTTGCCGATGCAGGCGCTTCCGCCATGTGGGACTATCTGCATAATGCCTGGTTGTTCTATAAGCAGCAGGATTATGACGCAGTACTGGCTGCCACGCCTCCCGTCAGCACACTGGCCGCTGATGACCTTATCGGTTTTAGCCAGCAGGTGTTACATGGAGAAGCGCTGCTCGCCCTGAAAAAGAACCAGGAGGAAGAACAGCACTGGCTTAATTTGCTGTCAGTGGCGCCTCTTGGACAGCAGAAGCAGTATATGCAGTTTAAGCTGGCCGCGCTGTGGATCGGCTCGAACCAAC
>JBOFSC010000728.1:0-3991 GCA_051651345.1 Enterobacteriaceae bacterium | reverse complement strand
ATCAGAAAAGTATGTTGCTATCGTTAGGTCTTAGTATTTACCCTGTAATGAATTAAAGGTACATCAATGTGTTATGAGCTTAAGTACCTACATATGTATCGAGTATAAGCTCTCCATGCGAGATTACACCACAGACATGAAATCAGAAGATTACTCTTACCAGCGTAGCCGTACTCTGCTGCAGGCCACACGCAATCTGTACAAGGGAGATGCACTGACTTTCAATCTGGGGGCGGCGTATCGTAACGAGTCTTACAGCACTAAAAAAGGCAACTCCAAAAACGGTAATAACTCTTACTGGTTGATCCCTTCCGGTAACTACAAGTTTACGGACAGTCTGGCGTTTAACTTTTGGGACACCTACTACTTTTACGATAATACCGGTGAGTTGAACACCACAGAGTGGGAAGGCGAGCACGGGTTACAGTATAAATTTAGCGATGACTTTAGCGGTAAGTTGACGTTCTATCATGATGTCACCTGGGGCCATAACGGCAGCAAAAAAGATGCTGAGTATCAGATCCGGGGTTATTTCCCGATCAAGCTAAGCTCGGACTGGGAAGTGCAACCCTACTTCCGCTACGTTATCGACAAAAAAGAGTATGATTCTAAGAAGAATTATAAGCTGAAGAATGAAGTTAAAAACGCAGGCTTCCGTCTGGGTACATTGCTGACTTATAAACTGAGTGAGCAAACCTCTCTGTGGGCTAACTACTCTTATGAGAGAACGGAGTGGAAGAACAGCAAGAATAGTGCTGATGCCCTTAAAACCTATGGCAACGATAATTTACAGGATATCCGTATCTATGCCATTGGGGTAAGACACGCCTGGTAATGTTATTGCCGTAAAAAACAGAAGACCGTTCTGACGACAGAACGGTCTTTTTAACTACGAGAATACGTTACGGCTTTCGGGTGGACAAAGTCGTCCTGTTGGCAGGCTTTAGCGTTGTTTTATGTGCTAACAACGAGGTTTTAGCCTTATTGGTATTCGACGTTTTTTGTCCTATCAGTGCTGACTTAACCGGTGTTTTGCTTTTGGCTGACACCGTCTTTTGTCCCCACAGATTTTTTGTAGCATTGCTCTTTGGAGCAGTACTTTTTTGAGTCGTGTTCTTTTGAGCAGTGCTCTTTGCAGCAGTACTCTTGAGAGTTGTACTCTTTTTAGCAGTGCTCTTTGCAGTGGTACTCTTACGAGCTTTTACCGCAGTTTTGCTGGTTTTGCTCGCCGTTGTCTTCGGTTTAGCCGTTTTGCTCGTGGCGTTTTTGGCCGGTTTCACATTGTTGGCCGCAACAGTTGCCTTGTGAGCATTCTGTGTAGATTGATGCGCTTTCTTCTCGGCCTTTTGGGCGTACTCAATTCCCTCATTAATCTTCTGGCATAGCTCCTTTGCGGTGGCTTTTTTAGACGAGTTCAGCGCATCCAGAGCGGCTTTATGGTGCATCGCTGCTTTCCTATGATGAACGGCTATCTCCTCATGTCTGATTGCTGCTTCAGCATGATTTAAAGCCGCCTTGTGATGCTGTTTTACTGATTCAAGGTCAGGTTGATGTTTCATCATGATACCCCATAGCTAATTAGCAAGAGAATTTAGAATTTACTAATTGTAAACTCGCTATAAATATAGGCGCTATATTTGAGACAAATTGATAACAACTGTTTTGTGTGACAAAGGTCACACTTATTGGGGTGGAATTAATTTTTTAAGCTGTTAATAGCACAGTTGGGATATCTGCCAGAAGGTATTTTGACTAAAAGTGGTATCATGGCGTCAGCACGAGGAAGGATCAGGCACAGAAAATGAGAGTATAAAAAAACGTTTGTGTCAGTCAGGGTTCGCTGTCCGACACAAACGTCTATGCAAGAGTGACAAAGACCGCTTATCGATTTATGTCAACGAGAGGAGTGGAGCATATAGCGAAGTACGGCATGATCTTGCGCTATCACCACCGTTACTGCATTCCTCCGGTAGCAGAGTGAGCAGCTTCGCCTTCTTTCATGGCTTTCTCTGCTTTCTCTTTTGCTTCTTTGGAATGCATCTTCGCTTCTTTGGTCATCTTTTGCTTATGGGCCTTAGCAGCAGCTTTATGGCTCATCGCTGCTTTCTCATGGTGCATGCCTGCTTCCTCGTGCTTCTTGGCAGCATCCATAGACATGTTTGATTCTGCAGCGTAGCCAATGGCTGGTACCAGTACAGCGGCCAGCAAAGTGGCAATTAATTGCTTTTTCATCACGGCTCCTAATCCTAAATTTAGAAAGTATGTTATAAAGCACAGTGTGCACCTTAATTGTAATTGGTAAAAATGAGTTTGAGTAAATAAATTTAGGGTATAATAAATTCGCTTGTTAATGCTTTTGATAATAAATAATGAGGTTGTTAAATGTCTATATTAGCGCAACGCCATGATAATTCACTGATTAGCAATGCTTTTGGCTTTCTGCGTTTGCCTCTCAATTTTGCTCCCTGGGAAAGTAATGCCGACTGGGTAATCACCGGGATCCCCTTTGATATGGCGACATCGGGTCGTTCAGGTGCCCGGGGTGGACCGGGGGCTATCCGTCAGGTTTCCACCCATTTGGCCTGGGAAGCGCGACGCTGGCCATGGCCTTTTGCGCTGCAGGAGCGTTTGCAGATCGTCGATTGCGGTGACCTGGTTTTCGACTTTGGTGATGCCGGAGACATGAGCGAGCGTTTGCAGGCTCATACGGAAAAGTTATTACAGCAGGGTAAGCGGGCTCTCTCCCTGGGGGGCGATCATTTTGTGACTCTGCCGCTGTTACGGGCCCATGCGCGCACTTTTGGCAAGATGGCACTGATTCACTTTGATGCCCATACCGATACCTATGCCCATGGTTCAAAATTTGATCATGGCTGTATGTTCTATCATGCGCCCCGTGAGGGCTTGATCGATCCCCATCATTCCGTACAGATTGGTATTCGTACCGATTATGATGCGAATGCCGGATTCACCGTATTGGATGCTGCATTGGTTAACGATACGCCGGTGCCAGATCTGCTGCATACCATCAAGCAGACCGTGGGTGAATTGCCGATTTATCTGACATTTGATATCGACTGTCTCGATCCCGCCTATGCGCCGGGGACAGGCACACCGGTCTGCGGTGGTCTCAGTACCGATCGGGCGCTGAAGATTCTGCGCGGATTGCACACGCTCAATATTGTTGGCATGGATGTGGTGGAGGTGGCGCCAGCCTATGACCATGCGGAACAAACCGCGCTGGCTGCTGCCACGATAGCGCTGGAAATGCTCTACCTGCAGGCGGCCCGTAAAGGCGTGTGACTATTTTGGGCGTATATTAATAGAGGGATTGGCCCGGATAACATGTTATTATCTGCAGACCGCTATTTATAGACTCTGGAGTAATACATGCCTTCGCGTAAAGACCTAGCCAATGCGATCCGTGCATTGAGTATGGATGCTGTGCAGAGAGCACAGTCTGGCCATCCGGGTGCCCCTATGGGTATGGCCGATTTTGCAGAAGTATTATGGCGCGATTTTCTCAACCATAATCCTGCGAATCCTTCCTGGTTTAACCGTGACCGTTTTGTTCTCTCTAACGGTCACGCCTCCATGCTGATCTATAGCCTGCTCCATTTGACAGGTTATGACCTCACCATCGAGGATCTGCAGCAGTTCCGTCAATTACACTCTAAGACACCGGGTCATCCGGAATATGGCTACGCCCCTGGGGTTGAGACCACTACCGGGCCCTTAGGTCAGGGCATTGCCAATGCCGTGGGGATGGCGATTGCCGAGAAAACACTGGCTGCGCAGTTTAACCGCCCTGAACATGAGATCGTCAATCACTATACCTATACCTTTCTTGGTGATGGCTGCATGATGGAGGGGATTTCTCACGAAGTCTGCTCTCTGGCCGGGACGCTGAAGTTGGGTAAACTGATCGCCCTGTACGATGACAATGGCATCTCCATTGATGGTAAGGTGCCTGGCTGGTTTACCGATAATA
>JBOFSC010000727.1:0-5825 GCA_051651345.1 Enterobacteriaceae bacterium | reverse complement strand
GCCAGAACAGGGAATCATAACCGACAATATGGGGCAGTTTGCCACCGGGATTATTAGGGTCAACACACTGAGAAAGGACCTCAGGTTTAAAGCCAGGGCTCAGCAGAACATGCTGGTCCAGATCCTGTAACAGGCTGATGGTTAAGGGGGTACAGTTCTGGCGGATTTTATAGGTGTATCGGTCATCGGCGCTTTGTCCCAGCGCAGAGGCGGCCTCACAGTCAATAAACTCCAGAATATCATGGGGTTCCCAGCCGGTGCCGAAGCGTTGTTGCAGCTCATTGAGTACAGCCTTATATTCCATCGCCGACAGGGTAAATTTCTGGCCAATAGCGCTGTGAAAGTGCGAAACACACTCACTCTGCAACTGGCTGGCTAAGCCTGCGGCAAGGGTCGTGGGAGTCAGCTCGGTTTTAATCCAGTTTTTAAAATGGTCAATATCGGCCTCTGTCAGCCAGTGCACATTCCAGGTATCGCGCGAAGGGGCAAGGCCCAGCTCACTGCCACAGGCATGTTTAAATTGCGTAACAATATGCACTTCCACCCCGGGGAAAAAATGGGGATGAGAGGCAAAATGCTGTTGGATATAAGTGAGAGACTTTTCTTCAAACAGTTGCTCCTTCATCAGTTGCAATTGAGCCATCAGACCCTGCTGCCCCAGGCGTAAATCTCTTAAGGTGTTACTGGTTTTCTCTTCTACGCCCATCAAACACTCCTGGCGCTGCAGAGAGAGCTCTTTTATCTTGCCCAGGAGAAGTTGCGGGTTAAATTGACTATTGCGCAGCAACTGGCACAGATCATCCAGATTACGTTTGATTTGGCCGTAGAGCCGGATACGATCGCGAGGGATCTGCGGTTCCAGCAGGTGCGTATATAACTCCTCCAGATAATTATTGGTCCGCTGGCGTTCGAGTGCATCGCCATGCTGGTCAACAAACTCTTTGAATGTGTCAATCAGCTGCCGGTATTGCCCGCGAATTTGAGCAACCTGCGCCTGTTCCTTCTCAAACAGTTGCAGCTCTGTCTCAGTACTGCCCATAAAGCTGACAGGCTCAGTCGCCATAGTATTCATAGTATTGTCTGTTGCCGCCTCTGCATCGCGATAGCGGACAAAAAAATTGGCAGTGAATTGAGCTGGTTGAACAGGCATAGTAGAACCTCAACACAGAAAATAGCCGATGGATACCCGTCAATATTGCAAGAGAAATAGCAATCCTCCCCCTGGGGATGATTTTAGTATCGGGTAGCAGGCTCTCTGTGCCAGCAAAATTTGTAACAAATAAAAAACAGCGCACTGCTTTGCTCCTGATGATTGAGCCTGCCATAACAGGCGTTATCTACAGCGAGCCACAACTCCATATGTTTTATATGTGAAAATGTTCTGTGACAATTATGTCAAATCCCCTCCCTTGCGATCGCGATAAATTATGCGCTGGCTGCGCAATATCAATATGAGGATGCTGGTAGCGCCACAGCTGCATCCGGAGGAAGAATGCAACGGTTATTACAAAGAATTCAGCGAAATAAAGCAGGAGAGGCGACAGGAGTCCCCGCAATTTGTTGTGCCCATCCCTGGGTGCTTGAAAGTGCCCTGAGCCTGGCTAAGGAGAGATCCTTCCCTTTGGTGATTGAGGCGACCTGCAATCAGGTGAATCAGTTTGGCGGTTATACCGGCATGACACCAAAGCGGTTCCGTGATTTTGTGCACCAGCTTGCGCAAGGGATCGGCCTGGCAGACAGCGAGATTATCCTGGGGGGAGATCACCTCGGGCCCAATCCCTGGTGCAGTCGCCCGGCGGCAGAGGCTATGTCGCTGGCCGAAGGGTTGGTTCATGACTATGTGCTGGCGGGGTTTCGCAAGATTCACCTGGATTGCTCTATGTCCTGTCTTGGGGACCCTCTGGTTCTGGATGATCAGGAGGTGGCACAACGTGCTGCCCGTCTGTGTAGCATGGCAGAGAAAACATGGCAGACCTGCGGCGGAGAAGCGCCGCGCTATGTTATTGGCACGGAGGTACCGGTGCCAGGCGGGGCCCATGAGGAGTCAACCCCCCTGGCGGTGACTCAGCCCCAGGCGGCGTTAACCACCCTGGAGGTTCACCAGCAAGTGTGGCAGCGCGCGGGTCTGGAAGCGGCCTGGGAGCGGGTTATCGCTCTGGTGGTTCAGCCGGGGGTGGAGTTTTCCAATCACCATGTGCATCGCTATCAACCGGAGCAGGCTGCTGCGCTCAGTCGCAGCATCGACGCCTGGCCCCAGGTTTTTGAGGCCCATTCGACGGATTATCAGAGTGTACAAGCCTGCCACCATTTGGTGCGTGATCATTTTGCTATTCTTAAAGTGGGCCCGGCCCTCACCTTTGCACTGCGCGAGGGGTTGTTTGCTTTGGATCGTATCGATCTGGAGTTAAATGGCGAGCTGCAGGCAGCCCATCTGCGTGCGGTGTTGGATCAGGTGATGCAGGAGGAGCCGCAACAGTGGCTGCACTACTATCGGGGACATCCCCATCAACAGTATCTCGACAGGCACTACAGCCTAAGCGATCGCATTCGTTACTACTGGCCCCATCCTCAGGTACAGCAAGCGGTGAACCGACTGCTGGATAACCTGAGTAGCCAGACGATACCCTTCCCTCTGATCAGCCAATATTTGCCGGAACAGGCGCGCGCCCTGAGTGCCGGACAGTTGGATAATCAGCCTCGTCACTGGGTGCGGCATAAGATCCAACAAACCCTGCTGACCTGGGTCGAAGCCTGTGAACCTTAAGGAATATGATGATGAGTGACCTGTTTTCCTATTCTGAGCAGTGGCTGCATCAGCACCAGGGCTGGCATACTGCCCGGGAAATAGCCCAGCAGCCGCGCCTGTGGCCGCAGTTGTACCAGCAACTCTCTGCGGAAGAAACGCGCTGGCGAGCCTTCCTTGAACCTGTGCTGGCGCAGCCCAATGTGCAAATTATCCTGTGCGGCGCGGGCTCATCGGCTTTTATTGGCCGGATGCTGGCCCCCTGGTTAAGGGAGCAGAGTCAGCGCGATGTCATCGCCTGCAGCACCACGGATATCGTCTCTGCACCACGACAATACCTGAGCTCCGGGCGGCCCACATTGCTGGTCTCCTTTGCCCGTTCCGGCAAAACACCGGAGAGTATTGGAGCCGTTCAACTGGCCGATACGCTGTTACCGCAGTGCCATCATTTGCTGCTCACCTGTGAAGCGCATAGCCCGCTGGCAGGCTATGCCCAGGGGCGCGACAAAGCCTGCTTAATGTTGATGCCCGCTGAGGCCAATGATCAGGGTTTTGCCATGACCTCCAGCGTCAGTTGTATGCTGATTGCGGCGCTGTTGCTGCTCGATATGAAGCCCCTGAGGCAACAGGAGAGTGCTCTGGTGGCTACGGCCATGGCCTGTCAGGGCGTGCTGTCCCGCTGGCAGGAGCAGGTGCACGCCTTGGGTCACGCTGGTTTTGGCCGCGTTCTGGTTCTGGGCAGTGGCTGTTTTACTGGCCTGGCGGAAGAGGGGGCTCTGAAAATACTGGAGCTGAGCGCCGGAAAGGTCGCCACCCGCTATGACTCCTCTTTGGGCGTGCGCCACGGCCCCAAACTGATGATCGATGCCCAGACCCTGGTGGTGGTGATGTTATCGTCAGATCCATACTGCCGTCGTTATGATCTTGATCTGCTGCATGAACTCCAGCGGGATAATAAGGCGCAACGCATTGTGGTCCTGAGTGACAGCCCTGGTGAGGGGGACTTTAACGTCAACTGCGGCCAGGCAGATAATTGGTTGATATTGCCCTTTATGCTGTTTTTACAGTGGCTGGCGCTGGAAATCTCTCTGTCACTGGGTATCACACCGGATAATCCCTGTCCCACCGGAGAAGCAAATCGCGTGGTAAAAGGGGTGACTCTCTATCCTTTCCCCTCATTATCACAGCCACACCAGAGGTAAGCGGCGCTATGACGACACCTAATATAGTGATGACCCGAATCGATAATCGTCTGGTTCATGGACAGGTTGGCGTCACCTGGCTCAGCGCTCTGGGGGCCAATCTGCTGTTGGTGGCGGAGATGATGCTGGAGCGGGAGGGATTATCGGCCAGTGAATTTCGCGATCAGGCGCTGGTGTGTGGTCGGCGGGGCTTAACCAGCTTGTGGCATGAGCAGCAGAGACGCCAGCATTCGTGCTGTGCAACCGATGAAGAGGGTATTTAAGGTGTCTTTATGTATTTGATCTCAAATCGTGAAATGCTGAAAAAAGCACAATCTGAAGGCTATGCGGTACCTGCCTTCAATGTCCATAATCTGGAGACGGTGCAGGTGGTGGCCGAGACCGCAGCGGCGATGGCATCACCGGTGATTATGGCGGCAACGCCAGCCACTTTTAACTATGCTGGCACGGACTTTCTGATCTCCCTCTGCCAGGATGCAGCTGCACGTTATAATTTGCCCCTGGCGCTGCATCTGGATCACCATACGCTGCTTGAAGATATTGAAGCTAAAGTGATGGCGGGGGTACGTTCGGTGATGATCGATGCGTCACATCTGCCTTTTGCCGACAATATTCGTACTGTCGCCGAGGTGGTGCGCTTCTGTCACCGTTATGATGTTAGCGTGGAGGCGGAGCTGGGTCGACTGGGCGGCAAGGAAGATGATATGGCCGTGGAGAGCGCTAACAGCTTTTACACCGATCCGGATGCGGCCCGACAATTTGTGGAGCAAACCCGTATCGACTCTCTGGCGGTGGCTATTGGTTCTGCCCATGGTCTGTACCATGGTGAGCCTCATCTGGATTTTGTGCGTCTGGCTGCGATTCGGGACAAGGTGACGCTGCCGCTGGTACTGCATGGTGCTTCTGGCTTACCGCAAGAGATGGTCCGCGAGGCTATTGCGCTTGGGGTTTGTAAAGTGAATGTGGCGACAGATTTGAAAATCGCCTTTGCCAGCGCGGTGAAACACTATTTTAGCGATCACCCTGATGCTAATGATCCCCGGCAATATATCACCCCAGGTAAAGAGGCGATGCACGCCATCGTGGAGCAGAAAATCCTGATATGCGGCAGTGCCGGGAAGTTGTGATTTATCAAAGGAGTAACTCCCTCCCCTTGCCAGGGGAGGGAGCTAACGGCATCTTCAAGTTAATTAGGTAGATATCACTCTTCAATGCGCAGACCATAGGTTTTAAATTTCTCCAGTACAATATCAATCTCGGCATCCTCCAGGGTGGGCACCGGATCGGTAATCGCCAGGGTACTGAGATAGAGTCGGGCCAATACTTCCACTTCATTAGCCAGCCAGAGGGCTTTTTGCAAATTAACTTCACAGGCGATCATCCCATGGTGCTGCAGCAGGATGGCTTTACGATCACGCAGGGCCACGGCCACATGCTGCGACAGCTCCCGGGTACCAAAAGTGGCATAGGGGGCGCAGGGAATCGAATTGCCCCCGGCAACAGCAATCATATAGTGAATCGCGGGAATAGGGCGGTTCAGTATTGAGACAGCAGCACAGTGAACAGCATGGTTATGGATAACCGCATGGGCATCGGGGCGCGTTTGAT
Organism: Enterobacteriaceae bacterium; assembly: GCA_051651345.1. Lineage (GTDB taxonomy): Bacteria > Pseudomonadota > Gammaproteobacteria > Enterobacterales > JBOFSC01 > JBOFSC01. Next base: position 272 of record JBOFSC010000727.1, on the reverse strand, counting down.
AAGCGGCCATATGGAAAAACCACTCACTGGAGGGTAATTTACCCGCATCATGGTGCCCCTCCTGATCAATATAGACAATATCCGATTCGCTCAATTGATCATAAGGGATACCCGTGGGCGTAATCAGCATGCCCTTATACGTAGGATCTTTAGGATCAACCAACTGATAACGATAGAAAAAATGACGTATTTTTAGAAAAAAGAGTGGAAAGTGTGCTGTGATCATGATCAAATGATCATTCGCCAAAACAACCAACACAACCAACACAACC
>JBOFSC010000726.1:0-4141 GCA_051651345.1 Enterobacteriaceae bacterium | reverse complement strand
GAATTGATGCTGTGTCGATTTGCCAGCGTACTGAAGCGGTTAGGGGCAAAGCGAGTATCCATCCTCTGCCGCGAGGAGGTCGTATCGATGATCAGTACGCTGCAGGCCGCCGATCTGGTGCTAAGTCATAAGCAAAAATCCCTGCTACCTGCCCATGACTACTGGGTTTTTCCTTTCTCCATACCGGCTTATTACTCTCTGGAGAAGCATGGAATTCCCGCCACCTGCCCCTATCTCACAATCGAGCCACAAAAAGTCGCACAGTGGCAGCGTTATCTGCCTGAGAGGCAAAAAGGGGTCCTGAATATCGGCTTAATCTGGAAGGGCAATCCATACCATGAAAATGATCATTTCCGTTCGGTCGCCCATCTTTCGCTACTGTCTGTGATATTACAGTTACCCGGAATTCAGTGGGTCAGTCTACAAAAGGGAGAGAGTGAACAGGAGTGGCATGCCTGTACCGAGCAGCGCGCCTTGCCTGATGAGACGGATAACCCCTGTGCGGGTTACAAAACTCCGCTGCATTTTGCCCCCATCCTGCTGGGCAATAAAATTGACGATTTTTCAGATACGGCAGCCATTATGCACTCCCTTGATCTGATTATCAGCGTGGATACCGCCACAGCCCATCTGGCGGGCGCATTGGCAAAACCGGTTTGGTTATTGTTGCCAACCTGCCTCGACTGGCGCTGGCAATCCAATCGCCAGGATAGTCCCTGGTATCCTGGCATGCGTCTGTTCAGGCAGTTAGTCCATAAAAACTGGCACCATCCCCTGGTCGCCATGAAAGAGACCCTGGAGTTTTGTATTCAGAACAAAAAGTCACTGCTCTAAATGCAGCGTGGTTTCTGCCGGGCGGGTGCTGCTGATCACTTTGCCCTGACGGATAGAGTAGCGCACCGGGACCTGACGGCGAACAGCATCAAAACCACTTTCTGCAGGCAGTATAATCAGGTTGGCACTATTGCCCTCTTTAATACCATAATCTGTCAGATTTAATGTAAGTGCGCTGTGCCCGGTGATCAGTTTCAGGCTGTCATCGATTTGACTGTACCCCATCAACTGACACACATGCAGCCCCATATGTAACACCTGCAACATATTGCCCGTGCCCAGAGGATACCAGGGGTCAAAGATATCATCATGACCAAAGCAGACATTGATCCCCGCAGCCAGCATCTCTTTAACCCGCGTTATCCCGCGCCGCTTCGGATAATCATCAAAGCGCCCCTGCAGATGGATATTGACCAGCGGGTTAGCGATAAAGTTGATCCCGGACAGTTTCAGCAAACGAAACAGGCGGGAGGTGTAAGCGGAATTGTAGGAGTGCATGGCGGTGGTATGGCTGGCCGTGACCCGCTGTCCCATGCCATCACGATCGGCCAGCGCTGCCACCGTTTCGACAAAACGCGACTGCTCATCATCAATTTCATCACAATGGATATCCACCATGCGATCATAACGCCGGGCCAGGGCAAATGCCTGATGCAGGGATTCGACGCCATACTCCCGGGTAAATTCAAAGTGGGGAATACCGCCTACGACATCCGCCCCCATCCGCAAAGCTTCTTCCAGTAATTCACCCCCGTCAGGATAGGATAAGATGCCCTCCTGAGGAAATGCGACGATTTGCAGGTCAACCCAGGGAGCGATCTCCTGTTTCACTTCCAGCATCGCTTTTAATGCCGTCAGCGTGGGATCGGAAACATCAACATGGGTACGCACATACTGAATGCCATTGGCTATCTGCCAGCGCAACGTCTGGTGGGCCCGCTGTTTGACATCCGCCTGGGTCAGAGAGGCTTTATATTCTGCCCAGCACTCAATTCCTTCAAACAGGGTACCGGATTGATTCCAGCGCGGTTTACCAGCGGTCTGGGTGGTATCCAGATGGATATGAGGTTCAATAAAAGGCGGAATCGCCAGCCCCCCTTCCCCCTCTAACTGCGGGCCGGAATAGGCTATTGGCTCCTCCTGAGGTCGAATTGCACTGATACGTCCCTGCTCGATAAGCAGTTGCCAGAAGCCTTCCCGACCCGGTAAACGCAGATGACGAATCAGCATATTCTCTCCTCCGGTTACTGTTTTGCGTTCATTAAGTGTGTCGCCTGGCGCGCAATATCGCCAGCTTCCTGCTGCCAGCCTGCTGCCAGGGTTTTCACCAGAACATCATAACCCTCGGCGGATTGCGGCAGCTGCAGGTTAAAGGTCTGTCTGACTATCTTCCCCTGCCCCGTCGTTAATTGCCACTCGCCCCGGATCACCGCCTGACCATCATAGCGACCATGAAAGCCCGTCACCCGCACTGAAAGTTGCATGGGATTATCCTGTAACGGTTGCAGGCTGACCTGCCATCCCGGCAGCAGAGCAGTGAGACTATCTTGCAGGGTAAAGCGCAATTGCTGCTCAAGGGGGCTGGCCCATAAGTGAGAATTGGCCATCACATACTGTACATCGCTGGACTGATAAACAATCCCCGCGCCATTCAGATAATCTGACAGAACCACGCGATCAATCTGCAGCTGCTGGCGACTGTCGCTCGTCAACGCGACCCGCTGCTCAGAAGCCACTTCCGGCAACTGATAGTACTTTTTCTGTGCCACCTGAGTACTACAGGCGGCCAGTAACAGCACAGATACCAGCAACCACCACTTATTTTTTACCATTTTTCGCTCTCCCTGGGACTGGATCTTCCTGGGTGGTCGCACCAAACACCAGGGCATTACTCTTATCATTTAAAGTGCGCAATAACGGTTGCAACTCGCGCAGGGTTTGCTCCAGTTGCTGCATATTATTGAGCATATTGTTGTAGGCCGCAGAGCCTGGCTGTACCCCCTGCAAGCCTTTATCCAGTTCTCGCAGACTCTTCTGCAGATCGGCTGGCAGGTTCTGCATCTCTTTCTGCCGGGTCATCTGATTAACCGAATCGAGCACATTGCGCATGCTGGTCAGCGACAGCGTCATCTCACTGACCATCGGCTCCAGTGGCAAGTTGTTTATCTTTTCCAGTATCTGGCTCACTTTCTGCTGTATCTGTGCCAGACCCACCGTCGCCGTCGGGATCACCGTATAGTTGTCCATCTTCTTAGGCCCTTGCCATGCAGGTGCCTGGGGGAAAAAGTCAAAATCCACAAACAGTGCGCCGGTTAACAGATTGCCAGACTTCAGGGTACCGCGTAGTTTGTGATTTTTACGGTTGAACAGATAGTCGCGTAACTCTTTTTCGCTTAACCCCGGTTTGATTCTGTCCGGCTCAATCCGAATCAGGACCGGAATAAAGTTATCATCCTGCTTTAACTGACGCATATCCGGGGTGAAATAAGGCGCCTTATCCACGGTACCAATGCGGATACCTCGATATTCCACCGGCGCGCCTGCGGTTAATCCGCGTATCGATTCGTTAAACAGCAGGATAAAATCATGATGCCGGGTATAGAGTGCATTTTGAATGCTGCGCTTATCACTATAAAGTTCATATTGCGCATTATCCGCCACCGCTTCGCCCGGTCCCCAGCCTTCCGGTGTATCAAAACTGATACCTCCATTGAGTAAGGCGTCAAGGGAGCCTATCTCCACATTCATCCCCTGTGCGGAGACATCCACTGACAGGGCAGATTCCAGCCAGAAGCGCACATTGCTGGTGACCAGTCCCTGATAGGGGGCCTGGATAAACAGTTGATAGCGCATCTGCCGGGAAACGGGATCAAAATGATCGCTCTCCACCGAACCGACGCGGAAGCCGCGAAACAGGACGGGATCGCCCGCTGACAAGCGCGCGGCCTGCCTGCTTTCCAGCAGTACACGCAACCCTTTCACATCAGGAGAATTCAGCGGGGGGGCGGTTAACAGGGTATATTTGTCCTCATGCGTGTCGGACATCCCCGGTTTTAACTCGATATAAGCCCCGGACAGCAGTGTATCCAGCCCGGATACCCCACTTTTGCCCACGGAGGGTTTCACCACCCAAAAGACGCTATCTTTGCGCAGCAGATCCGCCATATCGGTATTCAGACGCGCCTTAACAATCACCTGATCGAAATTTTTGCTCAGGGTGATGCTCTCCACCATACCGACTGAGACACTGCGGCTCTTAATCGCCGTTTTCCCTGCCTGTAGCCCTTCTGCGCTGGTGGTGATCAGC